>JAKAEH010000024.1 GCA_021825955.1 bacterium
CTGCCATTCCCATCAACAAACGGATGAATAGTTACAAATTTAAAATGTGCGTCTATCGCAAATTTAATTGGATTACCCTGATCTTCATTCTGAAGCCAAAGAACAAAATCATTCATTAATTCAGGAACTTTTAATGGATTTGGTAAAATTGTTTCAGATCCTTTAAGCCTTACTGAAACCGTTCGTAATCTACCTTTATTAGAATCATCAATTTTATTAAGAATAATATTATGAATTTCTAATATTTCATTTAAACTTAACTTCTGTTTTTGATTTGCCAGGGTATAAACATAATCTAGGGCCAAAGAATGATTTATCGCCTCCTGATGCTCAGTTAAACTTTTACCCTCAACCGTTAATCCTTCATCGACTACTAATGCAGTTTCCTGACGTGTCAAAGTATTACCTTCAATGGCATTAGAGGTATACGTTAATTCAACACGAAACCATTCATGGAGATTTAATTCAATCTCTTTTGAAAATGGTTTATATTTGTCTAACAGTTGTTTTTTAGTCTTTAATAATTGTAATTTATTATCCATTTAAACTATTTTATACTATATAACACTACTTGTCAAGCATAAATATAGTACAAAGTAGTATTATGTAGCATAATATGTGTGAATCTATAAATATATCGACGTAAACCCTCTATTTTGCGACGTGGAGGCTGAGATCTAACGGGCAGACTAATCTTTCAAAATATAAATATCTTGATAGCTAATATGGTTTATCATTTTTGCATCTCCCTTTACTATTTTTTCAAAAGGCTCGCATGCATAACAACCACCCTTTAAGCATTTATATATTCCCTTTTTTCTTAAATCTTTTATTTGCAATGCCAATGATAATATTTCTTCTTTAGCAATATCTAGATCGGGTATTTCTAAATCAATTGGCTTGTTATCCCTATCTAAATACCAATAACTTATACCGTTAACTTTTCTTTTTTGACAATTTTTAACTAACAGGCAATATATTGGCAATTGTAACGAGTCGGGAGCTTCATCATGCATACCTGTTTTAAAATCAATTATCCTAACGGAATCGTCTTTCTCCATATACTCCAACCAATCAATTTTTCCACATAAAAGAATATCCTCTTCTTCCGATAACTTAAATCTGGGAAGCGAAAAATTTGGATCCTTATCCCTAAGTTTTAATGCTTTATTAAGTAATGGTCCTGGGTTATCAACCACTCTTTTTATCATGCTTATGCCTCTTTGCTTAAACTGATTTTCTTCATCAATATCCTTAAACCCACCTAATTCTCCTGAGTAATTTAACCAAGTTTTTTCAAACTTTTCTATTAATGAATCTTTAAATCTTACCTCTACTGCTAATTCTGAGAGTGACTCTAATACTTCATGTACAACTTGACCCAATGTGAGATGAGGATTAATTAAGTTAATTTTATGATTAGAAATTGGATCCTTGTAGATATTTTTTAAATAGTACAATCTACTACATTTAAGAAAGTCTCCGATTGAAGAGTTTGAAACCCAAATAGATGAATATGTATCAGATGCCATTTAATTATTACCTCCACCAACAGTTACTTTATTAATCACATTTTCCATCGCTTTAAAATGCTTCTCATCAGCTTGACCTACTATCTTTAAAATCAAATCAATACATTTTTCTCCGCTAAGAGTTAATGTAGGGTCAAATTGAAGAAGCCCAGTTTTAGTATCAAGATGCGAGTGTGAATTTACAAAATTATAAACTTCGGATAAATCGGAACTAGAAATACTTTTATTAATACTTTTTAAAGACATTAATTTAGCATAAAAACTTCCACCCTTGGGAATTCTAAAAGACAGAAAACATTCCAAGAATTTTCTTGCAAAATTTGGATAAGGATAAATTGTTAAAATATTTCCCTTTTCACTTCCCACAACATCCTTTTTAAATGAATATAGTTTTGAAAATAAAAAATGGTACTCGGACTCATAATCTCTCAAGAGTGGATCAAGATCTGTAATTAATGCTGCTCGACTGAGAATATTTTTGTCTACGTAATTTTTTATCATAAAATAATTACCCTCATATAGAGAGGGATCTTTTTCCTTATTGTTTAGATCATTAAAAAACCATTTTTTCATTTGATTAAAAAAATCATAATTGTGAGTTAAAATAAATAACTGACCTGTTTTTCTAAGCTTAGACTCTATAAAAGCCCCTACTCTAAAAAGTACATTTGAGTCTAAACTAGAAATCGGATCATCAATAATTACAACATCATTTTTTAGATTAAAATCCTTATCTTTTAAATGGATCGTAAAATAAACAAATGCAATTGCTGTCTTTTCTCCTTCGCTTAAATGAGTAGCAACCTCATTGTTTCTCTTAATCGCATATCCTTCTTTTTCGACTTCAAAAGTTAATTCATCAGTACCTAAAAATGCCTGAAGATTATCGTTTATCTCAGCACAAGCCTTGTGAGAAGAGGAGGATTTTATTTTATTCTCTTCATTTCTTTTCTTTAAGGCTATCATTCCTATGTTTTCAATGTTTTTGGGATCCCCATTGATCAATTTATCTATTTCATTATTTAAACTATTAATGCCATTTTCTAATTCTTTAACATCATCGTAAATTGTGCTTAAGTAATGTCTTTCCAAGCTGTTTCGTGCAATATCTTTTTCAGTTTTAAGATTTTTAACTTTATCATTATGCTTATCAATTAAGTCGTTAACCTCATTTAACTTATCATTTAACAGTTGTGTCTTAATTATCTCTTGAGCTACTATTGACTCCGTTGTCTTAAATTTTTTATCTTTTAATTTATTTGCTAATTCAATAATTAAACTTAATACTTTAATTTTTTCTTTATTATAAATATCTGCTTTTAATTGATAATCTTTTTGAAGCTCCTCATATAGATTTGCCTTATCGATTACCATTGCCTTATCTATCGATGAGTAAATCGCCCTAAGTTCTGCGATAGCCTCGTCTATTTCTTTTTTTAGTTGCTTATCAGCTTTATTAAAATGACTTGATAGATTTTCAATACGAGATTTAGGGATAGCTTGGTCACAAAATTCACATGTTTTAGAATAATATCTGTCACGCAAGAACAAACCTTGCTCAACCCATTCTGCAACCTCAGGGTTATTTTTTAGTCGGTCAATAACAATAGACTCCACTGTAGTAATAAGCAGCTTATTTGCTTGAGCCACCAAATCATCAATAGCTTTAGTGACGTTAACTGAAGTATTTGCAGAATTAAGATATTGCATTTTAAGAGTACTTATCAATGGTTTTTCCTGTTGGCCAATCGTAAGCGTGAATTTTCTTAAATCATCTTTGGCCAAAGTTTCTTTATTATCTAACGTCTTAAAATTCTCTTCTGCATCAGGTCTTCTATACGTCCTACTTGTTAAGCCCGATACGTTTAAACTTATTAAAGATGCAATATCTGTAAAGGTCTTATCTTTTTTCTCTTTCTTATCTTGTTTTAGCGCTTCTAAACGTTTGAGCTCATTACGTCCTTGAGCAATTAATTCTTCGTCCGTTTGTATTTGTTCTGCAATCTTCTTGTTTGCTTCACCTAAGATATATATTAATTTTGCCTTTTTTTCTAAAGGAAAAACATTATTTATAATATAATCTTGATTAAATACTCTAACTTTTTTATTGAATACTTCGTTTTGTTTAAAAATTTGACCAGCTGAATCTTCGACTTCATATTCTAATAAACTAAATCCATTTAAAGTACCCTCTTCAAGTGCTGTAAATAATCTAGACAATGTTGTTTTACCACAACCATTCCAACCAAATATTAAATTAAAACGATTGAAGTTATGAAGTTTAGTATCCCATTTAAAATCGGAAAATATTCCAAGATTTTTAATTTTGTTTATCTTATTAATCATAAAAAACGAACCCTTGAAGGTTCGCTGTATTGGCTGGCAATTTCTTGTCGGTCAAGGCATTAGCCTTCAGCCCATTATAAATTTTAGTGAGCTTATCATAGTAGAAAATTGATTAATCTACAACTATTAAAAGGTGCTTAATTTATAATTAAAGTTCTTTAAATTTCAGCACTCCTTGATTGCCAAAATTAGTTATTAGAAATATACTCTAATCATATGGAAGTTATAGTATTGCTTGTTTTAGCTGGATTTGGTATTGGAATCTATAATAGCTATACCTCAAAAAATAAGAATAATTCAGAATCCTATTCAAATTCTTTATCTAGCACAACTCCACCACCTCGTTTGAATGAAAAACGAATAGATTTATCTGATATTACACTAGCTCCCGAACAAAAAAAATTATTTGAAGAAATGGAAAACACTAATACAAACTTATTCATTACCGGCAAAGCGGGTACAGGAAAATCTACTCTTTTGCAATATTTTAAACAAAATACTACAAAAAAAGTCGTTGTTGTTGCTCCTACGGGGGTAGCTGCATTAAACGTTGGTGGACAAACTATTCATTCACTTTTTAGAATTAAACCAGGCCTTATAAGAAAAGAGGATATAAATCCTAGTTATAAAACTGCGACTTTACTAAAAAATTTAGACACGGTGGTAATAGATGAAATATCGATGGTGCGAGCAGACATAATGGAAGGAATAGATCAATCACTTCGCCTAGCAAGAGAAAGTAACCTACCATTCGGTGGCGCACAAATTATAATGTTTGGAGACTTATTTCAACTACCCCCAGTTATTGATGACCCAGAGCTAGAAAAATATTTTTCTCATAATTATGGAGGAGTTTATTTTTTTAATGCTCCAGGCTGGAAACAAAGTCCATTTATTACCTATGAGCTAATGCAAATTCATCGACAAAAAGATGAAGTATTCATAGCAATCTTAAATGCTATACGTAAAGGAGAAATAAATGAGGAGACTCTTTTAAAACTCAACTCTCGAACTACTAAAGATATTCCACCTATTGAGACACTAACTCTTGCTCCGACCAATGCTGTAGTGAGTCAAATAAACGATGATAAACTTGCAAAACTAGATGAAAAAATTTATGAATATAAGGCAATACTTACGGGAGATCTAGAAAAAAGTGCGATGCCAACAGAAGAAATACTTAGATTGAAAAAGGGAGCACAAATTATGTTAATCAAAAATGATAAACAAAAAAGATGGGTCAATGGCACATTGGGGAAAATTTATTCTCTGTCTGAAAATGAAATAAAAATTATAATTGATAATAAATATATTTATTCCGTTGCTCAAGAGACATGGAATAAAATCCGATACGAGTATGACTCTGAATCAAGAAAGATCAGGGAAGAAGTAGTTAGCTCATTCACACAATACCCTCTTAAGCTTGCATGGGCAATAACTATTCATAAGTCGCAAGGACAAACATATGGCTCAGTTACGATAGAAATGGGAGACGGTGCATTTGCGCATGGTCAGACTTATGTTGCCTTAAGTAGATGTGCAACTTTTGAAGGTTTATTCTTAAAAAGAAATTTAAGGAATGAAGATGTAATTGTAGACCCAGAAATTTTAACTTTTATGAAAAGTGCAAAAATCTTAGATATAGAAATTAATTAAACGCTTAGTTAATGAACGTACTTATTTAAAAGATTTAGATATTTTTCAAGTGTTTCGCCACTAATACCCCACTTGTTTATTTCTTCTAATTTTTTAATCTTTCCTAAATTATTTTCAATCTCGTGTGACGACTCAAAATAAAAACCACTGCTATCTGCAACAAATACCCAAGATGGGTCATAATGATTTTCTAAAACATCTTTTGCAAACTGCAAAACTTTTTCCTCTGAATGTCCATAACAATATTTAACTTCAACCAAGAATGCAGCTGTTCTATCATGCGAAATTAATACAAAATCAGGAGAATGTTTTATGTTATCCAATACTTCTTTTATTTTTAAATTATTTTGATACTGAGCAAGTTGAGGCAAAGTGGTTTCATATCCAAATGGAATAATATCAAATCTTCCTGAAGTCCTAAACATTTGGTCAAATATTATTTCCGTGATTCTACCTTTAATAAGTTTGTCAGCAAATTCTGTATCCATAATTAATCTTTGGTTAAACTAAACTAATTTTTTCGCCTTGCGACACAAGAAAGTCTAAAGAAATATTCGCATTTTGATCTTTAAAGCTTTCATCAATTTCCCTAACCTTATCATATGACAAATAAGCTGTCGATTCCGGCATTCGAATAAACGCATTATTAAAGGTTGGTCTCTGAAGTTCTGAGAAAACTTTACTTCTTCGATCTCTCTCGGCAACAATAAATAATGGATAGCTTGAGTTGGGAGTTAGTGCATTGAGGTCTGACAATCTAAGAATTCCCGAGTAAACTGAAGTTGAGTGTTCAATTTCAAATGCTGATTTTATTGAGTGGCCGAATTTCCAAACTACATCAATATTTTTAATATAAATAGGAACATCGATTGTTTCTTGAAAATCAGAAAGAACTTCATTTTTAAATTTATGACCTTCAAATTCTCTATTTTGATCATTCTGTGGAACCCAAACATCAACTTTAGCTTTTTTACCAATACTTATTAGCCTCCATTGCATTTCTGTATGTTCAGTTGGAGCTTTTTCAATTTTTTCCTCAATAATCTTAAGATCTTCTCTAACCTTGTCATCAACTCTTTCCAAATTTTTCCCCATTTCAATTTTTCTTAAAGCTGATAAAACATCACCATAATGTGCTAATAATTCGTTGGCTTTTGATTGATCAATAGCCATGAATCCTCGAGGGAAATATTTTTCAGAATAACCCAAATATGGATTTAGCTTCGCCATGCTTACAATAGCTTCTTGTGTATTGATTAAGAAATACATATATTCCCAGGTATTTCCATTTTCATCTTTTCCCCAAAGATAATCTGCCATTTGTGGACTCCTTGTTTTAAGAGCAACTTCAGCAGCAAAAATTACTTTTCCCGATTTATATATAAGAACATAATCCCCAGCTTCCATTGCTTCCCAAGTTCTCATATTTCCTGATCCAGGTACCGCACCCCAAATTGCAAAAGGCCCACTATGATATTGAGATTTTAATATTTCTGTCTCTTGGGGTTTTAAAAATCTTTCGGCTTCATCAATTGTTCTTTTTCTCTCAATGGTATCGTAGTAATGCTTATCTGTACCATGACCGCCACTTGCTACTACAAAAAATATTTTTCTTAATTTTTGCATTTGATTGAATTCTAGCACTTTAGATAGCTTATTAAAAGTTAATTTGGATATTTTTTCGTGCCTCACGTCGCACAAGATTTGTTGTTCGACAAAATCTAATTTATTTATATTCGCCTGTATTTTAAGTATTTGCATTAGGATCTAAAACGGTAATTCTATTCCTGCGGTATAAGATTAAGGGAGGTCGAGGCCTTCAAAACCCTGCCAGATAGCGGTTACGGAATACTAACATTACACCTTCCAGGTGTGGTAGCTTCACACCTTTCCTTTACAAGCAATTTGCAATTTCAAGTTTCCTGCCCGCAAGTTATATATGGAACATGGTATAATTTAGGTGATGACAGCAAGAGAAATTATTGATATTTATCTTAGTTTTTTTGAAAAACACGGGCACAAAAAAATTCCGAATTCTCCGCTTGTCCCGGAAAACGACCCGACAACTCTTTTTACGTCTTCGGGCATGCAGCCTTTAATCCCTTATTTGTTGGGAGAAAAACATCCCCAAGGCGACAAACTTGTGGATGTTCAAAACTGCTTTAGAGCAGTTGATATAGATGAAGTAGGAGACAACCGCCACACAACTTTTTTCAGAATGCTTGGAAATTGGTCTTTGGGAAGTTACTTTAAAAAAGAAGAAATTCCAATGCTTTGGGAATTTTTAACAAAAGAGCTGGGCCTTCCAAAAGAAAAACTTTATATAACTGTATTTGCGGGAGAAGGAACTGTTGAACGGGATGACGAAGCTTTTGAAATTTGGAAAACGCTTGTCCCGGAAAATAAAATTTTCTTTGCGGGGGTTGATAAAAATTGGTGGTCTCGAAGCGGAGTTCCGGATAATATGCCTGTTGGCGAACCGGGCGGCCCCGACACCGAAGTTTATTACAGATTTGACGATTTGGAGCATAGCAAAGAATGCAAAGACAATCCTGTTGATTGCGAGTGCGGAAAGTTTTTGGAAATCGCAAACTCGGTTTTTATGCAATACAAAAAAACGGAAAAAGGATTTGAAGAACTTCCGCAAAAAAACGTTGACTTTGGAGGCGGAGTTGAAAGACTTTTGGCAGCGGTAGAAAATAAAAGCGATGTTTTCCAAACCTCCCTTTTTTCTCCGATAATAAAAGCTATAGAAAGCGCAACGGACAAAGAATTTAAAATTAAAGATTCCGAATTAAGAATTGTTGCAGATCATTTAATAGCAAGCGTTTTTATAACCGCAGCAGGAATTACTCCTTCAAAAA
>JAKAEH010000025.1 GCA_021825955.1 bacterium
TGGATAATAAGTTTTTTGTCATATGTTAAAGCCTAGAGGGTGATGATTTCATCTCTTTTTTCGCCGGTTGAAACATATTTGATTTTAACACCGGTTTGTTTTTCGATTTCTTTTAAAAAGCTTTTTGCATTAGAAGGAAGATCTGAATATTTTTTAAGTCCGCGGGTTGACGTCATCCACCCTTTCATGGTTTTATAAACTGGCTTAACTTTCCCTAAGAAATTTGCATCCCCATATTCGTAGCTTACTTTCTTTCCGTTTAACGTATAATGGGTACAAATTTTAACCGTCGGAAAATTATCTAAAATATCCAATTTTATAATAGCGAGTTCTGTAAACCCATTTATTCCGGCGCCAAACCTAATTAGTTCCGCATCAAACCATCCGCATCTTCTCTCTCGTCCCGTTGTTGCTCCGTACTCTTTTCCTTGTTCTCTTAACTTTTCTCCGTTTTTATCAAAAAGCTCCGTTGGAAAGGGGCCTTCTCCGACTCTAGTTGTGTACGCTTTGGTAACTGCGATAATATTATTTATTTTATTTGGAGCAATACCGGCTCCGGCGGTTACTCCGCCCGATAAGACAGTAGATGCGGTTACAAAAGGATATGTTCCCCAGTCGTTGTCCAAAAATACGCCTTGGGCTCCCTCAAGAAGAATATTTTTTTTAGAGTCAAGGGCTTTTTTTAAAATAGAATAGGTTTCGCTTATATAAGGCTTGAGTTTTTTGTAAATCTTTAAATATTCCTTTTCAATTTCTTTTTGTGAGAGGGGTTTTTCGCCTAAGGCTTTAAGAATCTTGTTTTTTACCAGTAGCTGTGTTTCCAATTTTTGTGAGAAAACTTTTTTATCAGCCAAGTCTCCCAGTCTTATTCCATTGTAGCTTACTTTGTCCGAGTAAACCGGCCCTATGCCTCTTCCGGTTGTTCCGGTTTTTGCTTTTCCCTTTGCCTGTTCATAGAGTTTGTCTAAAAGCTTGTGGTAAGGCATGATCAGATGACACCGAGGAGAAAGATAAAGTCTATCTTCAAGCTTAATCCCGGCTTTTTTTACAGTCTCTATTTCTAAGAGTAATACTGCCAAATCCAATACGACGCCATTTCCTATAATTGCTTTTGATTTTTTATTAAATATTCCAGAGGGGATAAGATGCATTGCGAATTTTCCGTAACTGTTGATTATTGTGTGCCCTGCGTTGTTGCCTCCGTTGAATCTTATTACAAAGTCTGATTTTTCAGACAAGTTATCAATAATTTTACCCTTGCCTTCATCGCCCCATTGTGCGCCGATAACAATATTAACAGCCATAAAACCTTTGGAATTGTAAAGCATATTATTAGTAAAAGCAATAAGCTTTTGCTACAATACCCCTGCAATGGATAACACTCAGCAGATAAGAGATAAAATTGACATCGTTTCCTTTATTTCCGAGTATTTGCCACTGAAAAAAGCCGGCAGGAATTTTAAAGTAAATTGTCCATTCCATAACGAAAAATCCGCGTCTTTCATCGTTTCTCCCGAGCGCCAAATTTGGCATTGTTTTGGTTGTCAAAAAGGCGGGGATATTTTCACCTTTCTAATGGAATATGAAAACATGGATTTTCCGGAAAGTTTAAGAACTTTGGCAAAAAGAGCAGGGGTTGAGCTTAAAAATTATACTTACGATACCCAAGTTTTTTCGGAAAAAGAAAAAATTTATCATTTAAACAATCAGGCTTTAAAATTTTACCAATATGTTTTACTAAAACACTCCCTTGGCAAAAAAGCTCTTACCTATTTAAAAGAAAAAAGAAACCTAACGGAAAAATTAATCGAAACTTTTTCTCTTGGATTTTCACCTAATTCGGGAAGTGCCATTTCTTCTTACTTAATAAATAAAAAGGGATATAAAAAAGCAGACTTATACTCTGCCGGTCTTTCTTTTGAAACTGGACAAAGGGTAGTTGATTTTTTTAGAGGAAGATTAATGTTTCCTCTTACCGATCACAGAGGAAACGTGGTTGGATTTTCCGCAAGAATACTGGATGAAAATACAGATGGGCCTAAGTATATTAACACCAAAGAGACCAGCGTTTACCACAAAGGAAATCTTTTTTTTGGTTTAGATCTCGCAAAGGAAGAGATAAAAAAAAGAGAACAGGCAATTTTAGTTGAGGGAGAATTTGACGTTATCGCTTGCTTTAAAGAAGGGATAAAGAATGTTATTGCCATAAAAGGAACGGCTTTAACCGAAAATCAGGTTGCGCTTTTGTCTAGGTTTACGCCAAAAATAACACTGTGTTTGGATCAGGACTTAGCCGGATTTGAGGCAACAAAAAGAAGCCTTCCAATAATCGAAAAAAAAGGTATAACTACGACAGTGGTGGTTTTGCCAAACGGTAAAGATCCCGACGAAGCAATTAAAAAAGACCCTGTTTTATTTAAAAAAGCTTTAAGTAAAGATCTTAATGTTTACGATTTTTTAATAGACAAATTAGCAAAAGATAATGATAAAAATTCGGCCGAAGGAAAGAAAAAAATAACCGATGAAATTTTACCGCTTCTGTCTCAGGTTTCAAATGAAGTTGTAAAGGAACACTACCTCAAAAAACTAAGTAGCCTTATTGACATCAGTTTTGAAACTCTAAGAAAACAGACTGAAAAATACGAGCTGGGGCAAAAAAAAGAAGAAATCATAGTTTCTAATAAGCAAAAAATAAAAAGAAGAGAAATGTTAGAGGAATATCTAATTGCCTTAATCCTTCAAAGCAGCAATTTAAGTGGGGCTTTGGAAAAAACCAATGCAATCTTAAAAGATTACCAATTTGAAGTCCCTTCATACCAAAAAATTATGGATTTTATAAAAAGTGTGGTAAAAAGTGAGAATAACCTGGACGCCAAAAAAATTGCAAAAGGGCTTCCAAATGAACTTTTGAGCTCTTTTGACAAGTGTTATCTTTTGCCGATAAGTTCGTTTTCAAGTGAGGATAAGTATTTCGAAGATTTAGAAAAGGTGGCCACAGAGCTTTCGGAAATAAACTTGAGGGAAAAGAAAAAACTGGTTTTAAATAATTAAATATTCGTCTTTAGGTTTATTTTATCCACATTTTCTGTTAAAATAACCATTAACCCTATGAAACAGCAAAAAATGCCTACTATTTTATTGGATATTGTTACCTCTGCTAAAAAACGAGGCTATATCACTCAAGATGAAATTTTGTCGATTTTTCCGCATCCGGAAGAACACATCGCAGAATTAGATCAGCTTTACGACAAGCTGATGAAATCAGACGTTGATGTTTTTGAGTCCGTTGCAGTTGATCAGGATAAAGACAAACCGATTGAGGATTTGGAAAAAGAATTGGAAGCATTAACCGTTTTAACCGAAGGAACAGTTTCGGATCCGGTTAGGATGTACTTAAAGGAAATAGGGAGAATTCCGCTTTTAAACTTTGACCAGGAAATCGCGCTTGCCAAAAGAGTTGAAAAAAGAGACGAGGAAGCAAAAAAAGTTTTGGTTAATTCAAATTTAAGATTGGTTGTTTCCATTGCCAAAAAGTATGTCGGAAGGGGACTGACACTTTTGGATTTAATTCAGGAAGGAAATCAGGGGTTAATCAGGGCAGTTGAAAAATACGATTGGAGAAGGGGTTACAAATTTTCAACCTACGCCACTTGGTGGATTAGACAATCCATTACTAGAGCCATTGCTGATCAGGCAAGAACCATCAGAATTCCGGTTCACATGGTCGAAAACATCAACCGCTTTTTAAGAGCTTCCAGAAAACTGATGCAGGAGTTAGGAAGGGAACCAACGCCCGAAGAAGTTGCCAAAGCATTAGATATCGACCCTGAAAAAGCATTGGAAATTATAAAGATATCTCAAGAGCCCGCTAGTTTGGAATCTCCGGTTGGAGATGAAGAAGATTCAAGATTAGGTGATTTCATTCACGATACCTCAGCGCCAACCCTTTTTGATACGGCTTCAAGAGAACTTTTAAAAGAACAGGTGGAACAGGTTTTATCAACGCTTTCTGACAGGGAAAAAAGGGTTTTGGAAGAAAGGTTTGGTTTAAAAGACGGAAGACCAAAAACTTTGGAAGAAGTTGGGAAAATGTTTGCAGTAACCAGAGAAAGAATCAGGCAAATCGAAGCAAAGTCCTTAAGAAAATTAAGACATCCTTCAAGGGGAAATAAGCTAAAAGACTACTTGGGATAATAAATTTAATCTTTTTTTACTCTTTCTTGATGAGAAGCTTTTATAATTGACGCCAGCCTGCTAACTTCAGGGTCACTTAATGGGTCAGCTGTCAGACTATCGGCAAACGGATTTTGTGAGTCGTAGTCGGAAGCTTTATATCTTGGTGTTAAACTGGCAAGGTCTCCCTCGGCCAATTGTTGAGCATAATGCAGCCTTATTCTTTCTTCCCGCGTGAGCTGTTCTCTTGCGGGATCTGTCGGAGAGGAGAAGAGCAAAGATTCTATGACGGGTCGAGGCTTTTGTATCTCCGTTTGGACCGAAGCGTCAAATACTATTTGCGATGAGGGAAGCACACGACGCGCTTCAGGCTGAAAACCTGCACTCCCAGGATTATTATCAGGAGATAAGGCCATATAATTGCTTACATGATATATTTTGATATTGTATTTGTGAAAAGTCAAGTCGTTGATGTAGCGTTTTTCACAAGCGCAAGCCCTAAGCGTAGTGGCGGACAAACTTGAGGGTTTAGAAATTATCCCTGAGGATTAAGAGAATAACTTCTTTTTCTTCCCATTCTGATTTGGCTTGCTACACTAGACATGTGTCTTACGGGTTGATCGTTATGGAACTCATGATTTAAAACTGGCGCAGCTTTACTAGAATCCAGTTTCCCTACCTTCCTCTTCCCACCCTTTCTATATTGAAAATCCGGGTCTTGGCTCAACTCTAACAATCGGGCTCTTTCTGCAGACGACCAGGCAATAAAGCCATTTGCCTCTATCAAATTAGCTGGGTCGGGGATGATTCCTTTTGCTTTTTTCGCTCTGGCAGCTTTTCTTTGGTGCTCTAAATGTGTGTTCGAATTGCGTCCGCCAAGCCTAATCATTAAGCGTTCTCCTCTTAATGAAGCTGTTATTTGTTCTCGCTCTTCCTCGGGTACTAAAATCCTTAAAGCTTTGCCCACAGCCGACATGGCAACGTCTGGACTTTTTTGCACTACTTCTGGAATGAATTCTTCGGCAATTTCTAGAAAGCGTGTTTGCGCTCCTGCGGTTCGATAGATATCTGCTATTTCGGGATGTTGTTTTGCCAACCTTTCCCCAATTGCAAATGAAAACCTGACTGCCGCAAGTTGGCTCTTTGAATATCCTTGCGCACCAATACTCCTTCCGTCTTCGATTCTTGTCATAGATTAGAATTATACCAACTGGGGTGGGGTTTGTAAACTATAAGACTTTTATTCCAGGTAAGGGGCGCAAGCTCTAGGTCAAATCTAAAGGTTAGATTATTTCTTCTTAACTTTACCCGGCCAACAGATAGGGCAAGTGTTGCTACCCGTATATTTATGTCCGCGGCTGCAAACTTTTTGTTTTGCTTTTTTCATAAATTGATTATATCACTCAAATTAAGGTAAAAGAATTGCTCCGAGGAGTGGTGGATGTTAAAATCTTTATTTATTTTAAGTTTGATGATAAAATGGTGCATATAATCCGCGGTAGCTCAACGGTAGAGCAGGAAACTGTAAGATATGCAGTCTTCAATGGAAACATTGATGAGAATAACTGGGCTAATTCGGGGAAACCCCTAGGGGCCATCCCGAGCTAAATCTCGCAAGAGTAAATGTGTAGAGACTATATACCCAGGACCTAACTCGTAAGATATGGTCAAGAGATAGTCCACGCTTCGACGAAAGTCGAGGATAAGTGTAATTTCAAGGTTCTAGGTTCGAATCCTAGCCGCGGAGCTAAATAAAATTGCTTTATCTACTTACTTTAATTTGCTATTATTACTGTATGACTACAATAAATCCTTGGATTAACTTCAACGGCAATGCTGAAGAAGCATTCGCTTTTTATAAATCTGTTTTTGGTGGAGATTTTGTAAAGGTGGTGCGTTTCAAAGATATCGCGAGCGATGAACTCCCAGTGGCAGAAAAAGATGAAAATAAAATAATGCATATCGCTTTACCTATTGGTAACAATACTATGTTGATAGCCAATGATGTTCCGGAGGTTCTGGGGCGAGTAAATGAGCATGAAAATCGAAGCAAAATTTTGGTAAGTACGGAAAGCAAAGAAGAGGCGGACAGATTATTCTATGGCCTTTCGGGTGGTGGAGAAGTAGAAGGATCTATGGGAGACAGTCCGTGGGGTTCATATGCGGGTATGTTTCGAGATAAATTCGGTATTGAGTGGATCATTGAATTTTCTCCTACTAAATAAAATAGTCAAGTTAGATAGAAATAGGTTTTAGCATCCACCACTTTTCGGAGCAAATTAGTCTCAAAATTAGCCTCTCTTGTTTATGATATGATTTATTTATGGATCCGAATATTCCTGTTCAAGCAGAACAACAAGTAGTTTCACAATCTCAAGTTTCAACGCCCCCAATTAGCCAGAATCCTGTTGCTAACCACAAATTAAGAAGAGTGTTTTTAATTATTTTAGGAATTTTAGAAACTCCTTTTCCCGCATTGGGTATTTATCTAACATTTCCGCTATTAGATTTGCAAAAAAATCTTGGGACAAGTTCGATTCTTCCAATCTTAGGTTTGATATTTTTTTCTATGGCTATTTTCGTGTCGTTATTACAGATATTAACAGGATTATTAAATTGGGAATCAAAAATAGGATCTAAAAAAACAAAACTTTTATTAGGATTAGGTCTATTATTAGCTGTTTTAATGATCCCTGCAATTATTGCATTTGTAATAAGTCCTATTTATGGCAATGTTGCCTCGGTGCAATAGGCGCGAACATAGCTTATCCCTCGGAGCTGCCTTTAAAATCTTTTGGTATAATAAGTAACAATCAAGAAGCAATTGAATATGGCGACAATCAGTTTTGAAACTAAACTTTATAAAATTAAAAACTGGACAATTCTTAGACTGCCAGAAGATGCAAGCACAAAACTTCCTACCAGAAGTATGATAATGGTTGCGGGTACTATTAATGATGTTCCTTTTAAAACTTTACTTGAGCCGGATGGAAATTACGGACAGGGTAAAAAACCGAGCCACTGGTTTAGGCTCGACCAAAATTTACTTGATAAAGCCAACGCAAGGGCAGGCGACAGAGTACGGGTTTTGCTTGAACCGACTAAAGAATGGATAGAGCCGGAAGTTCCCGATGATTTGAATAAAGCTCTCTCAGCCTCTAAAAAAGCTGAGGAGTTATGGATGGATATCACTCCAAGTGCACGTTGGGATTGGATCCGCTGGATCCGTGCTGTTAAAACTTCGGAAACCCGCCAAAAACATATTGAAGTTGCTCTCTCGAAGCTCAACAAAGGAATGAGAAGACCGTGCTGTTTTAACCGTAATTTATGTAGTGAGCCTTATGTATCACATAACTGGGCGCTCCTTGAGCCGGCATAAAAAATTGCAGAAAAAGCTAAGATAGGTTCTAATATCGCTTACCTCTCTGAACCATCCTAAATTTAATTTACTGCTAATTTATTTATTGATTTAATTACAATATCCTGAAGCTCTTTATTGTAAATAATTTTGTGATGACCCTTTTCGTTTACTGTAATATTTTGGGCTCCTTCTAGCCGGCTACCCTCCCAGACGTGATTATCAAAAACCGGACTTATAGATATTATTTTTTTGTTAATTTCAGTATTGGCTTTCAATTCTTGGATCATTTTACTATCCGTTCGAAAATCTTTAACAAGACTGTGTGGGATATAATGTGCAAAAGATGTTCCCGAATAAGGAGTTGCAATAGACACCATACCCTTAACAAGGTTATCTTTATTTAGATTTATTAAGTAATATTTGCCAATAAGCCCGCCTTTGCTGTGCGCAACAATAATTGCGTTTTGAATGTTATTGTTATCAATTAATTCTTTTATAACTTTTGCAGATGTTGGGATATCTTTGAGATTGTAGCCAAGTTTAGAAACAATGTATAAAGGATGTCCTTCAAGAGAAATCTTATCTGCTAATTTTTTTAAGAATGTCCATTTTTCAAAAAAACCAGGAATAAGAATAACTGCAGCTTTATTTTCTACAACATAGTTCAAGAAGTGTTTTGGGGTCTTTCGATGAAATAGGGTAAGAAAATGACCGTAAACCAAATACATATAGTCAACAAGCCAATGTTTTATATTAGTCATTATCTATAGCTGATTGTAACAAAAGGTTCTAGTCGCAGCAATTATTGTAAAATAATTATCTATCTAATATTATTTATTTATGTATCAAGTTAAA
>JAKAEH010000026.1 GCA_021825955.1 bacterium
TATCAGCATTCGTAATAGAATCAAGCGGATTATTTAGATTCACTCTAGTTGCTCCGGCTGACATCGTAACGTTGATTCCGTGCAGGATAAGGGTTTGATAAGCAGCAATAGATGGAAATCTTTCCGCAAGACGTCTAAAAAAACTGTTAGCTCCAGCTTCATCTGTATTCTTTAATAGCACCATGAATTCGTCTCCGCCAAATCTTCCTGCGTGCCCATTAGTCTGTGGTTCTTCTTCAACTCTTCCCGCAACGTCTGTTGGTCTGATGCTATTACCAATGAGGCCTCCCATTTGAGCAATAACTTCATTTCCGAAATTATGGCCCAAAGTATCATTAATAGATTTAAAATTATTTAAATCAATAAAAACTACCATTAAATTTTCGCCAGAAAGTTTTGCTTTTTCAGCTTCAATAGTGAGTATCTCTTCAAAACCCTCTTTTGTATTTAACTTAGTTAGTTGATCAATTTTACTTTTTTCAATTATTGGTGCCACATCCTGCATTAAGCTGTCTGCCGCTACGAATGCAGCATTTCTTTTTATTTTTCTTTCTTTTGGATCTTGAAGACCGTGCAATGCTCTTCTTACGTGTGGAAGAACTTTTATATATCTCGATCTTAATTCACCAAATTTTGTTCCTTGTTCTTGAGGCTGTTGTTGTATGTCTTTAGTGTCTTGAGAAATCATTTTAGTTTCGCGGTTAAAACCGCCTTAACTTTTTCTGCGTCAACTTTTTCTTCGAATTGGCGCATTACCTGACCTACGAGAAACATTATAACTGTTTCTTTCCCTTTTTTGTAGTCATCTACTGCTCTTGTATTTTCCCTAAGCACTTTTTCAATTACTATTTCTAATTCATCCTCGTTAATATTTGTTTTTTTAGTTGTCTTTATAATTTCTTCAACTAGTTTTTCCGGGAGAGTGTCAATAATATCTGTTTTTCTATTTATAATAAAATTTGCAATTTGTTTGGGAGTTAAAGAGTATTTATTTCCTATGGAGACTGTTTCTTCAAAGTAAGTAGCTTGATTTCTGTCTCTGGTTAATGTTTTAGAATCATAAACAGATAATCCATATTGCTTTTGAAACCTAAGACTTTTTTCGTCTGGTAATTCCGGGAGTAGTTCTTTAAGTCTGTTGATTTCAGCTTCTGACCATCTGATCGGAGGGATATCTGGTTCAGGAAAATATCTGTAATCCGATGCTTCTTCTTTTATTCTTTGAGTAACAGTAGAATAATTTTTTTCAATAAAGCCCCTGGTTTCTTGAACAGGAGTCTTTCCGCTTTCTAAAATTTCTTCTTGTCTTTTAATTTCAAAATCGATAGCTTTTCCGACAAAAGAAAACGAATTAATGTTTTTTACTTCCACTTTATATTTGGGAAGCTCTTTTTCTCCTTTCTTCTTAAGAGAAATATTGGGCTCAAGCCGCATATCCCCTTTTTCCATATCGGCGTTAGAAACGTCTAAATATCTGACAATTTGTTGTAGTTTTTGAAGGTATTCCTTTACTTCCTCAGTCGTTTCAAAATCTGGTTTAGTAACTATTTCTACTAAAGGAACACCGGAGCGGTTGAAATCAATTAAACTTACATTTTTACCGTTTACATTTTCATGAATTAATTTTCCGGTATCTTCTTCCATGTGGACTCTGGTAATTCCAATTTTCTTTCCGCTAGATAGTACAAGCTGCCCGTTTACGCAAAATGGTTTATCGTATTGAGATATTTGGTAACCTTTCGCTAAATCCGGATAAAAATAATTTTTTCTGTCGAATTTTGAAAATAGTGGAATTTTACAGTTTAGCGCCAGTCCTATCATTACACACCACTCAATCGCTTTTTTATTTGGATAGGGAAGTGTACCTGGCAATCCGAGGCAAACAGGGCATGTATGGGTGTTGGGGGATTTGCCGAAATAGTCCGCACTACAGCCACAAAACATTTTGCTGTTGGTTTTTAATTCAACGTGTACTTCAAGACCAATAACAGGTTTATAGTTCATAGTTTTGGTTTTTCCTTTCTCCAAGCTTCATTTTCCGTTAGTTTTTCGTATTGATATGCAACTGAAAGCACTAATTCTTCACTAAACTGAGGACCAATGATTTGCATTCCGATAGGAAGATCAGACTTTGATATTCCGATGGGAATGTTAATGCCGCAAAGACCTGCAATTGATGATGGCTCAACCAAAACATCTGCAATTTCACCAAACATTGAAGTATTTTTTGTTGCTCCAAGAGGAAGAGCCAAGGTAGGGCTGGTCGGAGCAATTATTACGTCTACTTTTTCAAATGCCTTTTTAAAGTCTTCAATGATTAACGTTCTGACCTGTTGCGCTTTGTTATAATATTGATCGTAATATCCCGAAGACAAAGCATAGGTACCAAACATAATTCTTCTTTTTGCTTCCTGTCCAAATTTATCCCTGCCGTGTCCGTATCTTATGCCGTCAAACCTTGCCAGATTAGATGATACTTCAGATCTTTGAATTATGGTATAGACGTCTATGGCGTATTTGGGGTCAAAAAGAGTAATGTCTTTTTGTTTTGCTCCAAATCTGATTAGGGTTAGAATTGCTTTTTTTACTGTTTCTTCAACTTCAGGTTCAATTCCTTTAATAAAGTATTCTTTGGAAATTCCGATTTTTAAATCTTTTATGGACCTATTTAAATTTTTTAAATAATCCCCTACCGGTTGGGGAGAAGAGGTGGTATCCATCTCATCTACTCCGGCAATTGCACCTAGTATCAAAGCTGAATCTTCAACGGTTTTTGTAATTGGTCCTGGAGAGTCAAGTGATGAACCCATGGCAATTACGCCGTATCTACTGACTCTGCCGTAGGTAGGTTTTAGTCCTACAACGCCGCACCAGCTAGCGGGTTGTCTAATTGATCCTGCAGTTTCCGAACCAATAGCCGCAATTACTTCATCGGCAGCTACAGCCGCTGCAGAGCCACCTGAAGAACCTCCCGGAAGATGATTTGTGTTCCATGGGTTTCTAGTTGGTTTATAGTCGGACGTTTCGGTGGAAGAACCGTGAGCCCAAGCGTCCATATTTGTTTTTCCGATTAAAACCATTCCCGAATCTTTTAGTTTTTTAACAACCGTAGCATCATAGACGGGTAGATAATTGTCTAATAATTTACTGGATGCCGTTGTTTTTAAATCTTTAGTAGAAAAATTATCCTTGATGGCGATTGGTATTCCTAAAAGCGGGAGTCTTAATCCGCTAGCTATAGCTTCATCTGCGGTTTTTGCCTCACTTAGAGCTTTATCCCCATCAACTGTAACAAAAGCATTAATTTTATCTTCGGTTTTTTTTATTTGTTCAAGACAGGCCTTGGTTAGCTCAACAGATGAAAATTGTTTTTTTTCTAATCCTTCTTTTGCCTTTTTTATTGTAAGTTTATTCATTAAAGATTGCGTCTACCATAAAAAATCCGTTATGTGTAGATTTTGCATTTGAAAGTGCTTCCTGCTGAGATAAGGAGGGCTTTACAACGTCTTTGCGGGTTATATTTTCAAGTCCTGTGACTTGACTTGTTGGCTCTGTTTTTTCTGTTCTTACATTATTAAGTTCTTCAACGTATTCAATAGTTTCTTCAAGTTGTTCCTCTAGTTTTGCTTTTTCTTTGGTGGATAAGGAAAGATTTGCAAGCTTTGCGATGTGGGATACGTCTATTTTCATTGAACTTATTATATTGCAACCGAGAGTCTTTTGGCAATTGCTTTTCTTGCGTTTTGTTCTAGCTCATCGTTTAAAGGTTTCAAGGTTACTTCTTTTTTATACTTTACCTCAATAGCCTTAGAAATTAAATAGTCTGTAAGGATCGGGTTTTTAGGAAGTATTGGGCCATGGAAATATGTTCCGATAGAATTTTTATATACAGCGCCTTCTTCTTTTGCACTATCATTACTGCCAAAACCTTTAATTACTTTCCCTAAAGGGTCAATATTTTTTCCAAGGATTGTTCTCCCTCCATGATTCTCGAAACCTATGAGAATAGTTTTTTGTCCAAAAAGTTTAGATTCAATAACGATATTACCAATCAGACGTTTTCTTTGGGGGGTTTCAGTGTACATATCAAGTATTCCCAATTGCGGCAATTTTTTTCCGTCTGCCGTTTTATAATAATGACCTAAGTATTGAAAACCGCCGCAGATATAAAGCCCAGGAATACCAGATTCAATCATTTTTTTCAAAACTGAAATCTTTTTTACCAAATCTTTTGCCACCTGTTCTTGCTCTGTATCTTGAGCACCTCCCATCATGAGTAAATTCGAAGAAAACAAATTTTGATCTGTTGATTCGGTGTCGATTTCTTTAATTTCTGTTTCAATTCCTCTCCAGTTACATCTTTTTTGTATAGCGATGATGTTTCCTCTGTCGCCATATGTGCTCATGAGTTCGGGATATAGCCAGCCGATTGTTAGCTTGTATTTCATAATATTTTTTTACCGGTTAATAATTTGCGTACTTCAAGCATGGCCGAATATGTAGGCAGAATGTATAAAGTTTCATCGTTTTGGGTGCAAGATAAGGCACTGTCTACAGCTGTTTTTAAATTATTGTCTGCCTTATAATTTTTATTAACATCTGCGTATTTCAATCTAAGTGCCATGTCGTAAGTTCTGTCTCCTGAAATTGTTATATTAGTTTTAGGATCAAGCAAAATTTCAAAATCAATATCCCAAATCCACGACACATCTGTCCCGTCAGGAATTCTGTCATTTAGAATAATAAACAGATTTTTGGCTTTTGCGTCCCTAATGGTTTTTAAAGATTCATTAAAGCTGGTGGGGTTTTTTGCAAGAAAAAATTTTACTTTCTTTTTGTCAACCGTTAATGTCTCCTGTCTTCCAAATGCAGGTTTAAATTCTTTAAGAGAACTATCTATTTTACTACTTTTAATGCCAAGATCTTTTGCCAAAAGAACCGTAGCTAAAACGTTATACATATTATATATTCCTTCAAGTGGATAAATATTACTTTTTTCAATATTTAACTTCGGCCGTTTAAGCTTACAGTTGGGGCACGACCAATTTCCAAGATGAGAATAATATGTGGGATTAAAAATTAATTTTGCTAAACATCTAGGGCAAAGAATCGAATCTGCTGCTCTTTGGTGTATTTCTGATTTTAACCTTACGTCATTTAGTCCGAAATATAGCGTGCGCATTTCCTTACCAAGTCCTAAATATGCAATTTGAGGGTCATCTGCGTTGAGGATGAAAATTGTATGGTCTTTTAATGTATTATAGATATTTTTCCAATTTTTTATTATCGTATTAATTTCACCATACCTGTCTAATTGATCTCTAAATAAATTAAGTGCTATAACATAATCTGGAGAGATAGCTTTTGCTACTCCATAAAGAGCATTTTCATCAATTTCAAAGATAGCGTAATTGCTGTTTATTTTTCCCAAAAAATTAGCTTCAAAGATTAACGATGAAGCGATGCCATTTAATAAGTTTGCACCTGACTTATTAACAAATGCTGTTTTCTTGTTGTTAACAAGTATTGTTTTGATAAGTTTTGCAGTTGTTGTTTTTCCGTTTGTGCCCGTAACAAAAATTACTTTAGTTTTTTCTCTGTCAATCAAATCTGAGACAAAGTTTTTGTTTAATAAAAGAGCTATATGTCCAGGCCACGTTGAACCATTACCAAGATTTAACATTCTTATTGCATTGGAGAGTATTTTTCCAAAGATTACAATTAGGGTATTCATTGTTACATTTCACGAAGCGCCTTTATTCTTTCAGTTACAGGCGGGTGAGTGTCAAAAAGTGAAGAAAACCATGATTTTGTATTTTTTCCCTTAAACGGATTGACAATAAATAAATGAGCAGTGGCGTTATTAGCACGTTTTAGAGACGCTGGGTCACTGGATATTTTTTCTAAAGCACTGGCAAGGCCTTCAGGATAACGAGTTAAAAGAGCACCTGAAGCATCTGCCAAAAATTCCCTCTTTCGAGATACAGCCAGTTGTATCAAGGTTGCTGCAACGGGTGAAAGAATTGCCAAAATTATACCTATTAATATAAATACTAGTTGCAGATTATTGTTTCTATCTTCTCTGTCGTTTCCGCCTAATCCTCCGTACCAAAGTTGATTCATAAACAAGTTTGCCAAAAGGGCAATAAAGCCTACCAGAATAGCTACAACGGCCATTAGTCTTATGTCGTAGTTTTTTACATGAGAAAGTTCATGTGCGATTACTCCTTCTAGTTCAACTTTGTCGAGTTTGTTTAAGATTCCCGTTGTGACACAAACAACAGCGTGTTTAGGGTCTCTTCCTGTTGCAAAGGCGTTAGGTGATAAGTCATTAATAACATAGATATCAGGATTTGGTAGTCCGTCACCTATGCAAAGATTTTCAACCGTTCTAAAAAGCTCCGGGTTGTCGGATTTTTTTATCTTCTTGGCGCCCGAGGTTAATAAAACTAACTTATCTGAATAATAGTAACTACCGATACTCGAAATAGTCGCAAAAATTAAAGCAAATATTGCAAGACCTATTCCATAATTTAAAGCTTTGCTGAAAACATAGACAATTGTTGTTATGAAGATAACAAACAAAATCATGATCAGCCAAGTTTTAGTTTTGTTATCCGAAATAGATGAATATATTTTCATATATTAAAAACTTACCTTTACAGTTTTTTTCTCTTCTTCGGTTGCGCCAAAAAACTCAGCCTGTTTGAAATTTAGCAATTTAGCAAAAAAGACATTAGGAAAAACTTGTAATTTTGTGTTGTAATCTAATACGGTGCTGTTGTAAAACTGTCTTGCGTAAGCAATTTTATTTTCCGTATCAGACAATTCTTCCTGAAGCTCCATAAAATTTTGGCTTGCTTTTAATTCAGGATAGTTTTCTGCGATAGCAAAAATTGATTTAAGCGTTTGACTTAATTCATTGTTTGCTGAAGCCTTATCTTGAACGCCTTTGGCTGAAACCAAGCTTGCTCTTTCTTTGGTTACTTTTTCAAAGAGTTCCTTTTCGTGTTTTGCGTACCCCTTAACGGTTTCAACAAGATTTGGAATTAAATCAGCTCTTCTTTTAAGCTGAACATCTATTTGGGAGAAGGCCTCAGACACGCGCATTTTGGTAACAATAAGGCTGTTGTACAAAAACCAAACAAATGCAACAACTACAATTACCGCGACTGCTATAACAATAATACTACTATTCATTCTTCACCTCCTTTATTAAGTTTTTAACCACTTAGAGAATTCATTATACGATAATGTATTCAGTATGTCATCTTTTGTCGCCCAACCTCTTTTTGCAGTATAAACGCCGAATTTCATAAGGTTCATCTGCTCTTTGGCGTGACTATCTGTGTTGATAACCATTTTAACTTTTGACTTAATTGCTTGATAGATCAAGTTGTCGGGTAAATCTAATCTGGATGGGTAACTGTTGATTTCAATTGCCTTATTAAACTTATTGCAATATTCAAATATTTTTTTCCAGTCCAAATCATATCCTGGTCTTTCGTTTAGCATTCTACCGGTTGGATGGGCTAATATTTTTGCTTTATGATGAGATAATCCTTTAAGAACTCTCTGTGTCATTTTGTCTTTATTCATATTAAATACACTGTGAATTGATACGATTGCTGCGTCAAGTAACTCCAAGGATTTATTATCGATTGCCAAGTCTCCATTTGGCAATATATCTATTTCAAGCATTTTAATTACTCGAACATGATTTTTACTCTCTAAAATTTGTTCAATTCGATTATTTCTTTTTTTAATCAAATCGTAAATTTCGATCGGGCCGTGTTTTGAAATACTGGGATTATGTTCGGAAAAACCCAGGTATTCGTATTTTAGCTCTTCGGCTTTTTCAAGCATTTCTTCAAAAGTATTAATTCCTAGATCATGACTTGGTTCAATTGGAAAACTGGAATGAATATGCAAGTCTCCTTTTATATCTGATAGTTCAACCAGTTCAGGAAGGTTATCTGTGGAAGCAAGTTCAATTTCTCCCTTATCCTCTCTTATTTCAGGTGGGATAAATTCCAAACCGATTGCATTATAAAATTTTTCTTCGGAATCATATTTTTCAGTTTTTGATTTTTTTTTGATTCCATATTCAGATAGAGACAGTCCTTTTCTGAGGGCAAATTCTCGAAGGTGAACGTTATGGTTTTTGCTTCCAGTAAAGTGCTGCAAAAGAGACCCAAAGGCTTCTTTAGGTTGAGTCATAAGATCTACTTGCCTGCCGCCGGAAACCAATATTGAAGCTGAAATATCACCTTTTTCGATTACTCTTTCGACATGGGGATATGAAACAAAATAATCCAAGACT
>JAKAEH010000027.1 GCA_021825955.1 bacterium
GTAAACAGTAAGCAATATTTAAAAGGAGGTACACAATATGCGATATATGAGCCTTATAGATTAAATTCTCTACTCTTAGCATTAATTGCATTTATGTTGTAATCGGTTTTATTGGAGGGAAAAAGGGCATTGGGGCGATCATAGGGCTTGCGGTAAGCCTTGCAATTATCATTTTATGGATCATTCCTCAGATATTACACGGGCAGGATCCTTTGCAAACCTGCATTATTGGAGGATTTATTGTCCTTGTTACTACTACGTATATTGCTCATGGAGTCTCTCTTAAAACAACTGTTGCGATATTAGGTACTTCTATAGCATTTTTAATAGCGGAATGGCTTACCACAACAATTGTAGATTTAATGAAAACAACTGGCTTAGGAAGTGAAGATATTTACAATTTACAAATGGGAACTTCGATAAATCCTAAAGGCTTACTATTAGGAGGAATACTTATAGCAACTTTAGGGGCATTAAACGATATAACTACTACTCAGTCAATAACCATATTTACTTTAGTTAAGGAAAATCCAAAGCAAAAACTATCTGATTTGTTTAGTAAAGGAATGGATATCGGCAAAGAACATATAGCTTCTTTAATAAACACTCTTATACTTGCTTTTGCAGGATCTTCTTTAGCAGTGTTAATATTTTTTGAAATAAACCCAATGCATTTACCTATCTGGGTAATTCTAAATAATGAAGCTACAATGGAGGAGATTATAAAGAGCATTGTTGGGAGCAGTGCGTTAATTTTAGCTGTTCCCATAACGACGTTTATTGCTGCTTGGATTGCTTTGCGAGGAACTACTTTTCGTAAATTTCTAGAATCTCTTTAGTCCAGGAAAAGTATATCAATTAGTTTTGAGACGAATATGCCTTTGCAATGTCTCATTTAGCCTCAAAAGCAAGACACCGCTATAATGATATAATGGGTCTAGAGCGGTATGCTCAGCTCGGAAAAAAGGACGGGTTAATCCCGTCTTTTTTGTGAATAGCTAGTGATTTGATTTGCTAATCTGCCCATCACGAAGTGAGAAATACTCCTGGGGTGCAAGCCCGGCAGCACAACACCAAACCTGCGATAGATACTATTCCGTCATTTGCTCCCAAAACAGATGCTCTTAACCAGTTTAGCTTATGTGTTGAGCTATTTAGCCCCTCTTTTGCCTGATTATTTTTCTTCGCCATAAAAATATTATACATCACAAAATTCTACTCAACATTTGCCCTTCCAATAAGACTATAATACGCTTATGGATAAGCTCTCCCCAGGATTAATCCTCTTAACATATAAGGGCAAGGTACTTCTAATGCATAAACAAAACAGCGTAATAGATACCGAAATTCATCCTTGGAGTTTTATAGGAGGATTAAAAGAAAAGGACAAACCATTAGAAAAAACTTTAACAAAAATAATTCATAGAGAGATGGGGATTAGTGTTGAAAATATAGAGTTTTTGTCGGACTCCTATTACCATGCAAGACTAACAGACAATAACGTAAATCAAATTAAAAGGAAAGAAAATCAGCTTTTGGATTTTTTTACACTTAGGGAAACAGAAAAACTCTTTTTATCTTTAGCTACAAAAGATTTTATCCTAAAGCACGGAATAACTATCCTAAATACGCCTTTAAATTAAAAAACTTTTCATCCTCTTACAATAAACATATATATATTTTGCATTCGCTTGCTACCGTTTAGATAAATCCCCTGAAAGGTGGTGTAAAAATGACAGACGACGAGAGTAAGATAACTACCGACCACGAACAAATTCTTGAATGGGTCGAAAAACGAGACGGAAGACCGGCAATGGTAAACGGAACACAAAAGAAGATTAATCAAAAAGGTCTTCTGCGTATAAATTTTCCAGGCTACAGCGAAGATAACCTAGAAGAAATTTCATGGAATAAATTTTTTAAAACTTTTGATGAGAAAGATTTAGTATTTTTGTTTCAGGATACCAAACCAAATGGAGAACTAAGTTATTTTTGTAAAATTGTAAGCAAAAACGAATACTTAAATATATAATTTTTAAAAGGCAGCATTACTTGTCCTTGAAATTGACCAAATCAATAATTACGAAAATATTAAAATTTAGCCTTATAAATATAAGATTTCTGTAAGAAAAAAGCTATAGGTCTTCATTTGGGTTGACATGTTTTTTATATTTTGTTAAATTTGACACTCCTTGCCCGTGAAGAAAAAAATTCTTAAAAAAACAATTTACATAACGCTCGCAATTGTTCTGCTAATTCAGATAATCCCTAAGATTTGGGCTCTAGCTTCTTCAAATCCTTCAGTAAATGCAATAGCAAACTCCAACAACACATATACAATAATAGCAAATTTTACAGACAACGTTCCTTCGGGAAATATAATCGATCTGGAACTGTATAACTCCTCCAATCAAAAAGTCTGGCAATACTTTACAACCAACGGGGGAAACAGTGTTACTTCTACTACAAACCCACTCAGCCCTGGAACGTATACCATTTCTGCCGGGCTTTTCAATCCTAATTGGTCTTCCAATTACGCTTGGTATTCAAATTTATATACAATTACAGTTCCTTCCGTCTCGCAAACTACTCAAATTCCGGTAGTTTCGGCAGTAAGAAACGCTGATTCTTCATATTCAATTAACGTAAACTTTTCTTCATCCATACCTGCCGGAAACATTATAGATCTGGAACTTTATAACTCATCCGATCAGCAAATATGGCAGAGTTTTACCACAAATGGAGGAACGGTGTATAACGCAACTTCTAAACCATTATCAGCTGGCGTATATACGGTAAGTATCGGACTATTTGCTCCAAACTGGGCATCAAACTATAACTGGTATTCAAAAATATATACTATCGACACCAGTGTTGTTCCTGCATCTGCATCTACTTCAACTTCGCTTCCGACTCCGACAAGTACTCCAAGCACTGTAAACACTTCAGCACCTGCCGCGATTAATCAGAGTGTCTTTAACTCCGCCATTTCATCTTATAACGATTGGAAAACAAAATACGTCCAGTCTATAGGTACCGGACAGCTAAGAGTTGTCAGACCTGAGAACAACAACGATACAGTCAGCGAAGGTATAGGATACGGGATGCTTTTAAGCTACTTTGCAAATGATCAGGCTACTTTTTCCGGACTTTGGAATTATGCCTCTAAATATTTAGATACAAATGGATTAATGAATTGGCAAATTGATTCTTCGGGAAACATAATCGGACAGGGATCGGCAACCGATGCCGATGAAGATATGGCTTATGCTCTTTTAAGGGCAGATTCTAAATGGCCGGGAAATCAATATGGAGCTTCTGCAAAAAAATTAATTAGTTCGATGATGGCAACCGAAGTGTTATCGTCAAATCTTATAAATCCCGGAGACAACTGGGGGAGCACGAAGATAATTAATCCTTCTTATTTAGCTCCCGCATATTACAGAGCTTTTTCAAGTTTTACTGGCGACGCAAGGTGGCAAACTGTCGCCGATAAATCTCTATCCTGGGCTGCAGACGTTTCAAACAACTCGACCGGACTTTTCCCGGACTGGATTAACGACGACTTATCTGCCGCCTCAATCTCATGGGACTCACACCCAAACGACTTTTACTATGATGCGGTAAGAACTCCCATAAGGCTTTTTATGGAATATAAATGGAATAATAACCAGACTGCAAAAAATATTCTTTCGAAAGAAAATAATTTTATTACCTTAGTCACAATGCCAAAACTCATAAGCGGTTATACATTAAACGGAGCTCCGTTAACAAGCTATCTAGATGCAACCTTCTTAAGTTCATATGCATCGATTGCGCAAGTTAATCCAACGACTCAAATGTCAAACGATTTAACAAACCAGCTTATACAGAATTCAACCGGCAATTATTTCGGAACTTCTTTAAAGACAATAACGCTTTTTGTAATAGCTGGCTCCCGGTAAAACTTCTATCTTGAGAAATAGTTATAGACTTCAAGTGAAATTTCTGCAATTTTATTGTTTGCATCCTGCGGGTTTGCAGTGTTAGACATTACGACTATAATAAAATCTCCCTTTGGTGAATAAATTATACCGCCGTCATGAGAATACTTATTAAGCTCACCGGTTTTATGAGCGACAATCAGATTTTGCGGAAGTTTGAAAGTAAGTTTCGTATTTACTCTTTGCTCCCTTAGAAGATCAAGCATTTCATTCGTAGAATTTTTGTCGGCTAAATTTGATCTATATAATCTCTGAAAAAATAAAGCAATATCTTTTGGCGTTGAAAGGGGATTGGCTACTGAATAACCAAGTCTGGAATTATCAAAGCCATTTTCAGCTAAAAAATCAGTAACGCTATGTAATGAAATTTTTTTAATTAAAAGATAAGCCGAATAATTATCAGAGATTGTTATCATATTTGTTAAGGCGTCTTCAACAGACCACGGGATACTAATATCTCTAACTTGAGCGGAATCAGTTGAATACTGACTATTGAATTCATCAAGACTCCCGGATAAAAGATCATCTTTTTTAATCAATCCTTTATCTAACTGATTGTAAACCGAAGCCATTACCCAAAGCTTATAAAGACTGGCGGTCTCAAACTGCTTGTTCTCATTTAAATAGTACTTTTCGCCTGTATTTAGATTAAAGATCACAATACCAAAATCATCCGTGTTATTGCCTAATCTATTTAAAACAATTTTCTCTAAATTTTTACTGTTATCTCTTGAGTTTATAAAACTTACCGCATTGTTAATTATCTTTCTGGCAATAGGGCTTATAAAAAAAGGGTTCTCGGCTTGATTATTTTGCAAAACAAAACCGGCAAAAAGCTGAATTATAAAAAAAATTGTAATTAGAAATACAAAAAATTTAACGATTGTATAGAAGTTTATTTTTCTTTCGTTATCGTTTTTAAACATTAATTTATTATAATCAACTTAAAATTATTTACAATTTTTGCTTGTTGTGAGATGCTTTACTTATGGATTCGGTTTGTAGATATTGTGGTCTTCCGGTTTCTAAGAACTTTTTTTATTGTCCAACTTGTGGAAAAAATCTAATTAAACCTCCTTTATCAACATCTTTAGGAAAACAGCTTTGGCTTTATTTTGAAAGCTTTTTTCTTCCTCCATTCGGAATCTGGCCTTCTATAAAATATATTCTGGATAAGAATGAAAAAGCAAAAATCATCGGTATCATAGGTCTTGTTTTATCTTTTGTCTCGATAATTATTACGATTAACCTTATTACTAGTCTTTTCTCGAGTTCGATTACAGGAGATACAAGCCAATTGCAGCAGTTAAAAAGTTTGGGATATTAATTTTAAATCTGGTATACTTATCTTATGGATAAGCATTTAAAAGAAGTTTTTTATAAATGGATTCCTTTTGCGATAACAACAACACTTTTATGCGGGTTAATGTATTTTTTACTTCAGCAAAACTATAGAATGTCTGCGAATGATCCCCAGATACAATTATCGGAAGATGTTAAAAATTCAATATTAGCAGGACAAAATCCCGCTGCTTTTATACCGGGAAGAAAGCTTGATCTTTCTACTACTCTGGCTACTTTTATAATTTTGTATGATAAAAATAAAAAACTAATCGGTTCATCCGTAAGCTTAGATAACAAAGAACCGATAATTCCAACCGGAGTCTTGGACGCATCAAAAAAGAATGGGGAAACTAAAATCACGTGGCAGCCCAAAAACGGGGTAAGAGAAGCTCTGGTCGTTAATTATTATAAGGGGTCACAGGAAGGATATGTAGCAATAGGAAGATCGCTTAGAGAAGTAGAAAAAAGAGAAGACAAACTCTTTTTAGAAACTTTAGCCGGGTGGTTTGTCATAATGTCATCTACTTTCGGTCTTTTTTATCTATTTAATAAAAGGACAAGTTAAATCATTCTCCTCGGGTTATAGCTAAAACTCAATATTTCTCTTTATACGTCTTCTTTAACAAATCATAAGAGCCTTATATGGATTTGTTTATACTTTAAATAGCGCCCTATGCGGAGTTAGTTCCTGACCGCAGATTCTGTTGAAGTCTTAACCTTATTGCCATCTTTATCCTCAAGTCCCTGTCTAATCTTTACCGCCAATTCATACGCTCTTCTTAAGTTCGAAGCTCCCAGCTTTATCTCTGATCTCGAAGACAATAAAACCGATTTATTTCCCGGAAAACCCTGTGCTGTGAGCTTATTTAACTCTGTTTCAGCTGTTTGATATTGTGTTTTAGCATCATTTAATTTTGCTAACATTTGAGATAACTCTGTTTCTAAAAGTGCTGTGTCTTTACTTTGTGATTTAGCATCTGCAACTCTTTTTTGAAGCTTTGTGTAAATCATATCTAAATTATCCGTTGTAACCGACAATCTGTCTGCAGCAACTAAAAGCTCTATTTTTACTCTGAAGAAAGCAAATATATAGTATCCGTTGATTATCGATTTAACGTCTGTTCTTAGTGCCGTTAAGTCTGTGTCTGCGTCTATTTTTGACTGAAGAGCGTTAAGCTAAGCAATCTGCGCTTGTATTTGGGTTTTTAATACAGCTTTATCGGTTGCTGAGAGTTTTTTTATTGTGTCAAGCTTTGTTAATAAACTATTTAAAAATCCTAATCTTCTTGTTATTTCTGTTTTTGCTCTGTTTTGAAGATTGGTAGTTTGAGTTTCCTGATTTTGAAGTTTTACCGCTTCTCTTACTGAGGAATTTGTTGCGGTTCTGGTATTCAAGAGTTCCTCCCTAGGCGCCTGAGCATAGGAAAACGAAGTCTGGAAAAAAAATAATAACATTAATACTGATAAAGATAATTTTTTCATACTATTGTAAATTTGTTGGTTTGTCGCTTAATCCCTGATCAACAGCGTTTAAAGACGAGTCAATATTATTCAGGTTTTGAGCGGCGGCATTTGAATCATTGGTTAGTGCCTGATTAGATGTGTCGTTAGGATTTGGCTGATAAGCTTGCGGAGTAGGTGTTACGGATGTTGTAGGAGCATTATACGAGCTTACGTTATGTGTTGTTTTGTTATTATTCAAGTATAAATAATATCCTCCGCCTAAAACACCTGCTAATAAAAGGACAAGAACTACTACCAGAAGTATTTTTTTTCCCGCTCCTCCTCTTGGATTGACTTGTGGTGAGGTTGAAACAGGTGAACTGACCGTTTGTATAGATGGATTAACTACCGGCTGTTGTGCTTCCGGCTGAACAGAAGAAACAGTCGGTTGATTGGTTGGTACAGTAGGATTATTCTCCATTCATCTATAATGACCAATTTAAAATCCTACATTCTATCTTGAATCCGAACAGTTGATATATAAGTCAAAAACTTCTTGCGGTGTTTGATAATTCAAACACTTTCTTGGCCTGTTGTTTATCTCCCACACGATATCATCAAGTTCCTCTTGGGTCAAGCCGGCAAAGGACGTTCCTTTGGGCAGGTATCGCCTGAGTAATCCATTGTGATACTCGTTAGTTCCTCTTTGCCAGGAACTGTATGGGTCAGCAAAATATGTCTTCACATTAAGTTTCCAAAGCTCCATATGCAAATGATTTTCTCTGCCATTATCTAAAGTTGTTGACTTTCTGGCTTTTTTAGGTAAGGATGAGAATATTTTCTTCTGCGCAAAAACAGCCTCTTCGGATGTTATTGCCTTTACTTTTACTGCTTGGAAAAGTCTTGATACCCGTTCTGCTTCTGTATGAATGCTGTCTTTTCTGCCTTTCCCCTCCACGGTATCTCCCTCCCAATGGCCAAAGACTTTTCTTTGATTCACCTCCTCCGGTCTTTGGCTAATGGAAATACGATCGGGAATACGGCTCTTATGCACACCCCGTCCTGTCTGCTTTTTTCTCTTTTTCTGTTTTCTGGGTAAATACTCCCATAACTTTTTGTCTTTATTTTCTTCCTGATAGATAAACCGGTAAATCGTCTCATGGCAAATAACTGTAGCTTTGTGTTTTCTTTTAAGTCTTCCGGCTATCTCCTCGGGACTCCACCCGGACTCCAGTTTTAAAAGAACATATGCATATGTATCCTTGTTTTTTAAGGGGTATCTTTCCCTCGCTTCTTTCTTCCGCTTCTCAGCCACATACTGCGCATGGATGGCCACATAATTTCCCTGATACCCATTACGGTTTATCTCCTCACTGATGCTCGACGGGCTTTTCCCAAGCCTTCTTGCTATCTCACGGATACCTACTCTACCTCCTCTCCAGACAGCAATCATATCCCTTTCCCGGGCAGTAATTTGTCTATAATGGTTTCCCATAAGCGTGTATTTTATCCCATTCAGGTGTTCGGATTCCATTTAGAACTTACGAGA
>JAKAEH010000028.1 GCA_021825955.1 bacterium
CGAAATGCGTTTCTTGATCTCTTGAGCGGTGGGCTTTTCCCGGTATCAACTAATTCCTGTCCTATTTTGTCGGAGATTTGTTTAATATAATTTGCTCTTGTTGTAATTTTAGAATCCGTAGAAACTCCGCCCTCAATAACATGTCCTACGGCAACTCTTTCCTCCGGAGTTAATCCCCTTGCAACATCGTTAATTGTATTGAATAATCCACTTATTCTGCTTCCTGCAGCTTGTTGTGCGGTTGTAATTATTTTTCCTGCTTCCGGATTTCTTAAATGTTCAAGCCCGGGAAGTTTTTCTAAGGATGTATAAATTGCCGGATTTGTTCTTGCAACATCCATAATTTTATGGGAAAGGTCTAAGCCTTTTCCGACAACCTTATTTATTACCGGAAGTTTTGCAACAGCTCCTGCAATCTGTGTACCTTTATCTGCAATTTTTCCGACAGGTAAAGTAGGGGATGCTAAACTTAATCCGAAATTTAATCCGGATTGAACCGCGGGATTTTTAGAAACATAAGCCCCGGCATTATAGTCTCCCGGTTCTCTTCCAAATTGAGTTCTGGCAGAAATACCCGGAATTATATTTTGGACCCCTGCTTTAGCCGTATCTATAACACCTGCTAAGTTTCTGTTAGATTTACCTGTTTGTGCAAATTTGGTATTTAATTCTAGGGCTTTATTTTGCGCTCCCTTGTCAAAAGAAGCTATTGCATATTCAGGAAGTCTTAATAAATCCATTCCTTTTTGGATAAGATTTCCGGAGAAAAAATTTCCATGCACCGGAGTTTTTGGAGCTGGAGGAAGTGTAAAATTTACCGGCCCATTAGCTTTAGGAACATCAAAACTGGGTTTTGGCATAGCAGGGGCCGGTGCGGCTGTTTGAGGAGCCGGCTGGGAAGAAGCAGGAGTCGAACCTGTCGCTTCCTGTCTTGACCTGTTTAAAAGTGATAATGGGTCAGCTGCCATAATATTAAAATTTAGGCCATAGCTTAATTGCCAAATTCTTTAAATCATTAATCTTTTGCTGCGCGAACTGAACCGGATTAAGCGATGGCTGCGGTTTTCCCGGCGTTGGGATATTAGGACCGGGAATAGATATTGGTTTTATTTGTCCCGCGGCTGCCGCTTTTTGCAATGGATTTTGCGGCTGCGCTCCTACAATCGAAAGCTTAGGTTCTTGAATTCTTGGCATAGTTGTTTGCGATTGCGAAGGCAAATTAACCGGTGCCGCGTTAAGTTTTATATTTGACGGGAGATTTAACTCTTGCGCGCTTTTATATTGCGGAACAGGAGCAACTACTTTTTTAACTGCCTCAACAACCGGTTTAACAACATCTAAAGGATTCACTCCCTGGGGAGCGACCAAATTCTTTGCTGTGCCTATTACATCCCCTGCAATTTTTGGAATATCAATTCCGGGTTTTGCGGAACCTGTTTTTTCTACCATACCGGGAGTTGGAGTCAATAAATCAGATTTAAGGTTTGCGGATTTAGAGCTTGGGGGGGTTAGTTCCGCGGCACCGGTTGCCTGTCTTAATTTTGTATCAAGCTGTGTTTGATAAGCAGCTCTTTCGGTATCACTAATTCCCTGGACTTTTGTATCTCCCTCGTTTATATATCTTCTGACTTTATAAGAAGTACCCGGTTCAAAAACATCCACATACTGTTTATCAATAATATAAGGCCTCCCGGAGGAATCGGTTTTTACGGAATAAGTTTTATTTGTTTTTTGGTCTATGTAAAGTCCGCCGACTGCATCGGCAGCTTTAAGATATCTTTTTTCTCCCTGGATTTGATGGTAAATTCCTCTTTCATCCTGGATATAATTTGATTTATCGAAAGCATTTATGTCTTTAAAATCTACTTTGGCAACCGACTTACCGCCTGTATCTCCGGGCTGAGAAGGATTACTCATAACTAAAACCACATCCCCGTTTACAAGTGAAGCAATTTTTTGTTCAATTCCTCCATCCTGCGTATTGTCCCCGATTTTAAACCCGGAAGAAGTATCAAGCTCTTTATTTAATTCATCTATTAAATCCGCAGCCCTTGTCTTTTTTCCGTTAACATAAACCCTGTCGTTCGGACTCATGGCATTTAAGGCATCTAATCTTTCCGTTAAAGTCTGTTCGCGGTTTTGCAACTGAAGCGCCGAATCATTGATAAAATTCTGGTAAGTATAGGGTTTTCCGGCATCATCTTTTCCTTTTACAACCCATTTATTCATTAACTTCATTGCCTCTTGGTAATTTTTATCCTGGACATCCCAGGTGGTTTCCGCGCCGCCGCCTTTTCCGCCTCTTCCGGTAACAACAGGCAGTCCATTTAAGGTCCCTCTTTTTACACCTTTTGCTTCATCTTTTGCCAGGGAATCGGCCCAGCGGTTTAAACTTAACTGAATTGAACTGTCTCCTATGGAAACAGCTCTACTTTCCAAATCCGGAATAGCCGAAGCAAATTCCTGGATACTTATTTTCCCATCGTGATAGGCATTTGCAAAAGTGTTTATTGTATTTATAATGTCTTTTCTTTCCGCGGCCGTAGTTAGTTTTTCCTGTTTTGCCTGGATAACAGGAATCTCATTTTGGGCGTTTTTAGCCTGGGTTTGAAAAGTTAACGCGGCTTGTTGGTCTCCATCCGCGGCCGCCTGATTTGCAAGCTCCATAAGTCCTTTTGCTTTCATTTGCGCTTCCTCAACGCTATTAGGCGGCTGGTCCGCTAGCTGGTTATAAAGAGTGGCCCTTTTTAAAGCTCTTGAGGTTTTATTCATATTCTCCTGGATGGTTTTTGTGGCATCGCTCCATTTCCCTGCGGATTGCAAAGCATCGGATTGGGCCGGAGTCCCGGGAGAAAGCCTCGCGGCCTTAGTGCTGAAATAATTTGCCAAAGCCTGGGCAGCCTGGATTTGCTGCACCGAGTTATCCGGAGCGTTTTTATAAGTGGCATTTAATTGCCCCTCCCTGATGTTTTCATCAAAACTTCTGATTTGGTCCTGGACGTTTACCCTTTCATTTGGAGTCAAAAGAGGATTCGTACTCATGCGCGTTAAGAATGCGCGCATATCCTCATTTGTAACTATGCCGTCATTGTATTGTTTTACTTTATCCTGTAACTCCGTTGCGGCCGAAGCTTTGGCAATGGAAGCGGTCGCGGCCCCCAAAGAACCGCTTGCCGGGGCGCGCGTTCCGCCGGCAAACCTGGAATAACCGGAAAATTTACTTCTCTGGTTTAATAAATCGTATGCTCTTACAGATGCTCTTGCCATAATCTTTTTGACGGGGTCAAGCCCGCTTTTATTTAAACTGGAACTCTGTGTCTCTCCACCCCTGACCTACGGGAGTATTCCATTCAGGTTTGTTTTCTCCCAAAGCCTTTTGGTGTCCATCAAGATAAGATATTATTTCCCAATATGATTTATAAAAAGTTTCATGATAAAGATTGCGAAAAGTACTTTTTATAGCTTCTCTTTGTTCCTTATCGGAAACAACTGCTTCTAGAAATGTTAAAAGTCTTCCTTCAAGTTCACTTCTTAAAACCTGTAATTCAGAATCAATTAATCTTGAAAGTTTTTCGCTTTTTGGTAATTTCTTCCAATTATCATCAATCGCTATTCCTTGATTTCTTGGCATATTTAATCCTCCTTTCGACTTAACTACGGATTTCTCCGATACTAAACTAAACTTGACCCCGCTAAACAGATTATTTCCCTGCTGCTAAATTATTTTGATTTTGTTGCGCTAATACTCCGTTTGGAGTAGAAACCGAAGTTGTACCTCCTCTTGCACTTACCGGAAGATTACTGGGCGTTCCGTCATTTTGATTAGGCGTAAGCGTTGGCTGTTGGTCTCCGGAATTATCCGGTGTAACCGCACCGGTTGGTCCGGCGGGATTTGCAGGCACCGTTTGTCCTAATTCATTTTGAGCCAGAGCAACTCCTTTAGTTAATCCCCATAATTTGCTTCTGTAAAGCATTAAATCGGGGTCTGAGGCTTCTTTTTTCATTTCATCGATTACTGCTTCAACATCCCTGTAATTTAGTTCTTTAAACGCAAGCCTGAACGGAAGCCCCATCTGGACTTTGTTTAAAACATTAACAACTTTGTCCGCCTGGGTTGTAGGAATAATGTCATCCCAATCAAATTCCGGCCTTCTCACTTTAAATTTATTAGTTTCCGCATCCGTAAAAAAATCAGATTTAAAATAGAAATAGCCAAGCCTTTGGATTTTTTCGCTTATTTCTTCCATTACAATTTCCCAGGTATCCCTTTTAAAAATTGTTAAATCTACAAGGGACTGGTAATCTATGGCTTTACTTCTGCCGCTACTTATACCGCTTGCTCCATAAGTTACTTCCGGAACCCCCAAATCGTGGATGTGTTTTTTCATCCTGTTTAAGAAAGAATCCGCAGGATATGTATTGACATTGCTTTGTAAGACTTCAAACTTTGAATCTCCGTTTGGAGAATCAACAAAAATAACTCCTCCTGAACCTGTTTTTACGGATTCGGGGTCAAATTCATTCATGTTGTAGGCTACATATTTTGTATTAGCCCCAACCCTTATATAATCCCTTTCTTCGTTTGAGGCTTCGTTTAATTCAATATTTACATCGATTAGATAATCAAGGTCGGAAATAGACCAATGGCTTCCCGGATTTGGAATATTTTCTCCCAAAACCCAGAATGACATTTTAGGATATGTCTTGCCGTCTTTAAAAACCAACTGGACTAATTCATCTCCGATTTTAATTGCATAAACATTTTCATCGTCATACTCCCTGACTCTAACAGCCGGAATCATATTTTTGCCGGTAGGCAAAACATTTCTTCCCCCCAAGCCTACATTTTTTGTTCCCCACTCCTGATTTTGCGAATGGCCCCCGTTTGATAATTGTTCCGCGTTTACCTTAGTAATCGCTTCTGCCGGAACTTTAATTCCCCACTCAGATTCAACAGACTGAACACTTCTTAAGTCATCGGCAATTACATAATCGTATTCCCTAGTATCATCGGTTCGCCAACCTACTAAAAGATTTTCCATTTTTTCCATTGCAACAACTTTAATGTCCCATTCTTCAGTTACGGGGTCTTTATACGGATAAATTTTAATCGCGAAATCTCCGACAACAACCTGATTAAATACACCTTTCCTATATCCCCTTTTCCAGAATTTATTCCTTCTTAAAACTTCATCGTTAAAATCCTCGCTTGCCTGGGTTCTTGATTCTTCGGTTGTATAATTAGGGGCAATTGGTTTATAGTTTGGGTCAACCGGATAAGTGATATTGGGAGGATTATTGGTTAAACTGTAGGCAATTTTTGCGGCTGTTTTACCGGCGTAATTAATTACCGCGTTTGCATGTCCTTTTTTCTCTTTTGCCTGCAAACCAACAATGTTTGTATATTTTGCCTGATTTCCGACATAAAAATCCCTTCTTACTTTATAAACCGATTCGCGGTCTAATTTATCTGTTTCCAAAACCTTAGCCCTGGTGTCGATTTTTTCGCTCCAAGCGGATTGCTGTTCTTCTGTCCCATCGAGGATAAGCTTCGAATTAGATAAATCAAGGTTTTTATTGTCGCCCATAGGCTTAATGTAAAAAGAAATCGCGGTAATCTATATTAGATAACTAACCTAAAACATCAAAAGGGACCATGCGATTCTTAACTTGTTTAGGTCTTCGCATCTCTAAATAATGAATCCCCTGTCCTAAAGTCATTACGCAGTCGGTCCTTAATTTCTTATCATCGAGCCTGTAATTTATAAACTCATTGACAAGAACCGGAATATCCGGAAGCTTAATAAGCCCCCATACTTCATTTTGGTCGTTTCTTCTTAAATCTTCATTCTGTCCGCCGTCAAACGCGATTTTTAAGGTCCCTAACATTTCCGCTTTTCTTTGAGGAGTAACTTCAAACTGGATGGGATTTAAGTGCCGGAGGAATGCAAGGGCGTTTTTTCCGCCAAGAGCCGAAGAATCTATAATGAGTTTTACCTGGGCCTGTATTTTATTATCCGGGTCAACGTCTTTAAAAGCGTTAAAAACATCCTCAACCAATTTATACTGCATGGGAATCGGCATATCTCCGCCTTTAAACCTTCGGAAATAAACAACTCTATAAGGCTGTTCGGTGTAATCAATTACCATTAAAACCGTATAATCGGCCCAGTAGGACTCTCCGCCTGCAAAATCACAAGATACAAGATACTTTCTCCCGGGCAAGCCTTTTTGAATAAGCTCCAATTCCCTGTCAACAGAGTTTTGGATTCTTTCGTAACCGAAATACTTATCTCCGCCTTCCACATATTCCCCAAAGATAATCTGCTGTTTATAAACAGGGTCCGAAATTTTTTCAATATCTTTAACCATTTGTTTATCTAAAAAAGGATTGTCGTACATTGAGCCTTTCTGGACATAAAACATACCGTTTTCTTTCCAGTCCTTATTTTTCATATCTTCTTCGGCCATCTCAATCATCCTCATATAATCGTGTCCTTCAGCCTGCACTGTTCCGTAGAAATCTATTGAGGCATTTTTATATTGAGCTAAACGGGGAAGCAAGGTTCCATTGGTAAAAGTCCAAAGCTCCTGGATGTCCGCGCATTCATCCCCTGAAGCATAAGCTATGCCTTTCATTTTAAATGCAGCTCCCATTTCGTCATAAGACCTGGCTAAAAGACTCACGCCGGTATAAAATTTAATAAAGGGGAGCATTTGGGATTCCGATTTATCTTCAACAATAAACCAGTCTTTAAGCTTTGAATCGTTAAGAACTCCGTATTCCTCCTGAAATTCTTCCGGAAGATGTATATTTCCCTGTGCTATGTCTCTTGCAAGCCTTAAAATTTCCCTTGATTGTTCATACCCGGGTCCGAAGTTTAAAGTGTCGTATTTAATTTTTAACCATTCTTCTACATTGTTATAGCTTCCCGCGATGTTAATTTTTGTTGCTCCGTGATAAAGATGTTTTACCGCGCCTATTAAAGACTTACCAAACCTATTTCCGGGTCTCAAAATATTTATGGTTTTATTGCTGTTGGTAAGCCAGCGCATTTGTCCTTCGTGTTTAGTTACAGGAAGTCCGCAAATCTTTTCGGCAAAGATTATTATTCCATCGGTAGGATTACGAATTTGCTGCGATAGCTCCAACAGGGGATTCATCTTTTATAACCTCTCCTTCCACAATGTCTTCTTTTTTAATTAAGCCGGATAAAAGCTTTGACATAATCAAAGACAAAGCATTCTTTTGGTTCTCGGCTTTTTGTTTTTCAATAAGTAAGTTCTGCGCCTTTACTACATCTCCGTGTTTTACCCTTTTATGGGTAAGCATTTCTGGAGACATGCCGATTTCAAGCAAAGCCTGGGCGTAAGCTTCGGGAGTCGCGGGTTTTGTGGATTGTTCTATTTGTTTATCGCGGTTAGGAGATATATCCATGGTTTCAATAAAGGGGGGATGTTTCCCTTTAAGATGCCTTTTAACGGAGTTATAAAATGCAATTTCTGAAACTCCTTCAAAATAACGCATGTAGGCTAAAGTAATATCTTTAAGAGGAACATTCCTTCTTCCAAGTTTTTCTATCTCACTGCGGTATTCTGACTTACAAATTCTACAGATTAAAAAAGACATAACAAACAAATAGCACTATTGTTGAGCGAGTTTAATTAGATAAAAGCGTGTTGGTGGCTTTAAAGCGTGTTGATTGTATGTGTTTTTAAGTTGTTTATAAGCGTGTTAAATCAAGCTATTATTGCTCATCAGTAAACTTTTGTTTCCATATCCTATAAAGGTGTCAACAAAATTTGGCACAAGCGCGGGCCTGTTACCGGCTAGGTAGTACCTCTAGTGTTTTGTGGTTTCTGCGACACGACACTTTGAGGCTAAATCCCCTGTCTATGTCGCACAATATTTATTTTACGGCGTACTTTTGAAGCTAATTCCCTATTTCCAAAGGTATCATAGACTTATAATAATATCACACAAAAACACAACATTGAATTTTTGTCGCAAGAGGGTTGCGATGTTTTTCTGTCCCCTGACGTGTCCGAACGCCACTATATGAAGCTAAAAGCTATTGATGAGTTTAGTTGGTAAATCAATCTAATCGCTAATTTCTTGCTTTAACAAAATACTTGACATCGCAAGGGGGTTGCGATAATATTGATGAGTTATGAGACAAGAAACCATAGATTACAAAACAATAATATTATCATTCGCGGCCCTAATAATATTTGGATTTCTAATGATGAAAATTACAAATTACTCCGGAAGAATGCAAGCTTACAATCATCACGTTTGTGTT
>JAKAEH010000029.1 GCA_021825955.1 bacterium
TTCTATCTCTCTCGTCGTGAGTTAGGGCATATTTGTCATCCCAAACTGCGTTACCCGCTCTTTCTAATGCCGCATTTATTGAGGAAACAACTCTTCTAAAAGTGACTTCTTGAACAGGGTTGCAACTAGGAGGTTGCACAATATACCAGGCTTTCTTTCCGTCACGTCCTGTCCCCGCGATCTTTACAGGGAATAATCCTTCTTTATTAATTCTTTCAGCTCTGGCTAAAGTGATGCCATGGATAGCGATTCCTTTTTCAGGTAGGGATTCAAACATGGTCCTTATTTGCTCAGGTGTTCTCATATAGTTTACTGATTAATTTCTGAGGCTTTTAAGTCTTGAATGATTTCATCAATATTTCCGTCCATAAGAGAGGGTAGGTTGTGGTAGGATTTGTTAACCCTATGGTCCGTAAGTCTATCTTGTGGGAAATTATAGGTTCTGATTTTTTCTGCTCTCATGCCTCTCCCTACTTGTGTGGAGCGAAGTTCTGAAATAAGTTGATTTTGTTTTTCAACTTCCATTTCCCAAAGCTTGGCTCTGAGCATTTTCATTGCATTTTCACGGTTTTGATTTTGGTGCCTTTCTGTTTGGCATGTTACGACGAATCCTGAGGGGATATGTTTTAATCTTACCGCTGTTGAAACCTTATTTACATTCTGGCCGCCATGACCGCCGCTTCTAAAAGCTTCAAACACAATGTCATCAGGATTTATATGTAAGTCAATGTCTTCGAGTTCTGGTAATACTGAAACTACAGAGGTAGAGGTATGTACCCGTCCTTTTTTTTCGGTTTCGGGAACTCGTTGGACGCGATGTACGCCTGCCTCATATTTAAAAATTCCAAACGCGCCCCGCCCGATAATTTTTATTGCGAATTCATCCAATTCTTCTATGTGGAAACCTTTTAATGATGCAAATCTTTGATACATACGAAGGAGTTCTCCTGCAAAAAGTTTTGATTCGTCCCCTCCTGCTGCGCCTTTAATTTCAAGAATTGCATTTCTTCGATCCAAACTATCACCTTGGCTATTTTGATTTGTCTGTTCGGAATAATTATTGGGGTTTTCAAGAACTTTTTGTAAGTCCTCTTTTTGTTTTGTGAGTTCAACCAGTTCATCTTTTGCCAAAGAAGCCAAATCAGGATCTGACAAAAGCGACTCTGTCTCCTTGATTTTTTGATCAATTAATTGTATTTGTGATTCGATGAAATCCATAATATTAGTTTCTAAATTATACAATAGAAACAAATTTTAAGTAGGTTAGTGCTTTAATGCCTGGAGCATCTCGTGGAGACTCTTTGGTTGATCGTCAACTCTTGCTTTTTCTTCTTTCTTTGGTTTTGCTACAGCCTGTTTTCTTCGCATTTCAAATCTATCAATTCTTGATGCTGTGTCAACAAATCTATGGACTCCGGTATAAAAAGGATGGCATTTATTGCATAATTCCACGTGAATATTGTCCTTTGTCGATCCTACGGTAAAACTATTACCACAAGAGCAAACGACCTGAGCGGCTTCGTTGTATTTTGGATGTATTTGAGATTTCATGTTTTAATTATTTCTAAAAACTACCTTAGAATGTAATATTTTACCTCATTGGCCCCTTTTTTGCAAATGTTTGATTACAACTTCTTGCTCGTTTTGAGAATATGATGGATAAGGTGCACTTCGGGAAGATGGAGCTTCTTTTCGGCAATTACCAATCCGCCAAAGATAAAAATAGTTCCAATTACAAATGGGCTTGTGATTTTTTCACCTAGGAAAATAAAGGAAAAAATAGTGCCTACAACCGGGTTTAAATACTGGAAGAATCCGGCTCTGACTACATCAAGTTTTGAGAGACCCCATTGCCAAAGATAGTAGGCAACGGTTGAGGTAAAGACAATACTAACAGGAATACCTATTAAATATTCAGGCCTATAAATAAAATTCGGAGGAACTTTCAAAGCATCCATAAACGCAAAAGGTAAAAAGGTAAGGCCACCAATAAGAGATGTATAAAAAGTTATGGTAAGGCTTTCATATTTTTTAAATAATTTTTTAGTAACCATTTCATGAAAAACCCAAGAAACTGTCGAGGCAAGAAGTAAAAAGTTCCCAAATATACTCATTGATAGCCCTTGCTTTGTCAGCCCTTCAAGTAAAATAACTGATGTGCCTGCAATTCCTATAACTCCTCCCAAAAGCAGATTTGATTTTATCCGCTCTTTAAGATAGAAAGAAGCTATAAGAAGTGTTATCAAGGGCGCAGTTGCTCCTAAAATGCTTGCATTAATTGAAGAAGTCAATGTAAGCCCCCAAAAGAATACGGGAATATGAAATGTTGAGCCAAGAAGACTCGCAAAAATAATTGTTGGAATATCATTCTTTTCAATTTTAAGCTTTGGCCTGAGCAGTAAAAGAAGAATCGCCGCGGAAAAAAACCGTAAAAAAGCGAGCAGAAATATAGGTATCAGAAGAAGCATCCATTTTAGAAGCGGGGTAGAGGCGCCCCAAATGAAAGAGGCAGTAGTAAGTGCGAGAAGTGCTTTTCTCTTCTCGATATGGTTTTGTTCGAAATTATGCCAAAACATTTAATAAATCGTTTTTATTAACCGATACCTGAGTTCTAGTCTCCAAATTTTTGACAGTTACTTTATCATTTTTTATTTCTTCAGGTCCTAAAACAATTACAAACTTTATTCCTTTTTTGTCTGCATACTTTAATTGTTTTTCAAGTTTTATGTCTTCATCAGGATACAAGTCTGTGCTTATTCCTTCTTTTCTTAATTCTTGAGCAAGTTCTGCTGAGTTTGAAAAAAATTCTTTTGAAAAAATAGTAACCAAAGCCTTTGTTTCACTTAATTCTTTAGGAAATAAACCTAGCTCTTCCATTGCCTCAATAATCCGATCAAACCCAAAAGCAAAACCTACAGCCGGAATATTTTGTCCGGAAAACATTCCGATTAAGTTATCATATCTTCCTCCGCCACCAACAGATCCGCCTGAATAGCCATCAATTGTAACTTCTACAATAGTTGAGGTGTAATAATCCAGCCCTCGAGCTAAAGTCGGGCTAAAGCCTATTCCCCACTTGTCAGCTCCGTTTGCTAGTGCGTAGGATTTTACATAGCCTAGCCACTCACTTACAGGCTTGGAGTCTAGTTCGCTATACAAATCCCTTGCTTCCTCTATTGTTTTGACTATTTTTTTTTCAACAAGTTCTTTTTCTACCCCATCAAAACCAATTTTGCCAAGCTTGTCAATTGTTCGAATTACTTCAGGATCTAGTCCTTCAAAGTTCCTTCTGTCATTGAGCATGATTTTATATTTTCCACCAAATCCTAAAGCTTTCAAACATGCATCGACTATAGCAATAACTTCTCCGTCAGCAGAAGGCGAAATGCTTCCCACAATATCAATATCGCATTGAAGAAATTCTCGGAAGCGCCCCTTTTGTGTATTTTCAGCACGCCATACATTTTGTATTTGGTACCTTTTAAACGGAAAGGGAAGGGCGTTTGCGTATTGCGCGACAACCCTTGCCAAAGGAACTGTTTGGTCATATCGCAAAGCCACTTTTCTTTCTCCGCGGTCTTCAAATTTGTACATGAGGCGGTCGGCTTCCTCTCCGTATTTTCCGGCCAGAATTTCTTCGTATTCAAGTGTGGGGGTTTCAAGCGGTTCAAAGCCACAAGACTCAAAAACACGTTTCAGTGTTTCGATTACAAAATTTCGCTTTCTTGCTTCATTTGGTAAGAAATCCCGAAATCCTTTTAATGTCTTAGGCTGTATTTTCATATTTAAGCAATTTAAGTTTACCACAAAAAAGCCGCCTTTCGGCGGTTGCAAAGTTTGTTTTTTTTCACAGAAATCACAGCCGCCTTAAGCAGTTGTAATGTTATGGTTTATAACTTTCAAACATTTCATGTTGGTTTGGATTATCTCAGAAATAGCCTCAAAAGTCAATTTTATCCGCCGACGCCTCGTCCGCCGCGCATTTCTCCCCGTCCACTGCTTTGGGGAATCGGTTTGGGAGCTTTTTTCCTTTGTTCAAGCTCTGTCATTTGCGCTTGTTTTTCTTCTTGCTCGTGCCTTTCCTGAACAGTTTGTGCGGGTGACCCTTGAGAAACTCCGAGGCTTTGCGCTTCTTGAAACTGTGCTTGAACAAGATTTTGTTTTTCAGCAATTATTTCTCGTAATTCTGCTTGATCTCCGGCTAGTTCTGCTGCGACATACCTTTGGTCTTTTTTTGCCAAATCAACAATACGCTGGTCTCGTTCTTTCTGTGCATTCGGGTCTATCCCTGTTACTTGTGAAACAATTGTCTGGCCAACAGCTGCTGCCTCATCTCTTACTGCTTGTGCCGGTTTTTCAAAAACTGCTGCCGCTTTTCCAAGCGCTGAATTGTCTGCCATATTACTCAAAGTTTAACAACTTAAATTTTAATAAACAAGGGCAAAAATATTGACTTAAGTCGATAATTTTATTAAACTATTAGCCATGAATACGAGGAAGCTTCTCGTTCTTCTGACACTTCTAATTGGGATTTTGGTTGTTTGGGATACAGTGTCCAAAAACCCCAACTTAAATTTGAAATCCCAGCCTCTACAAACGGTAAAAGTTGTCAAAGAAGATTCGGTAGTGGTAGATGTTGTCAGAAAAGTGGGACCGTCCGTTGTAACCGTTGGGGTAGAGCAGGTGCCTCAGCAGGGAATGATGGGGAGTCCTTTCGGATTTTTTTTTCAGCAACCGACACAGCCGGATAATCAGCAAAAAGAAGATTACATTGGCTCGGGCTTTATCGTCAAAAGCGATGGCCTAATCGTAACCAATAAGCATGTTGTTTCAGACGCAAGTCTTAAATACATTATTGTTGATTCAAAGGGAAATAAATATAAAGTTGATAAAATTTACAGAGATCCTTCAAATGACGTGGCAATTTTGAGGACTTCCGCACCGGCAGGTGGATTTGCCGCAATTGAGCTTGGGGATTCTAAGAACTTGGAAGTCGGACAAATGGCAATTGCAATCGGTACAGCTCTTGGAGAATTTCGTAACACGGTAACAACGGGCGTAGTTTCAGGTCTTGGACGGGGAATAACTGCCGGAAACGCTTTGGAAGGGTTTGCTGAAAGGCTTGATAACGTTATCCAAACTGATGCTGCAATAAATCCCGGAAACTCAGGAGGACCGCTTTTGAATTCGTCGGGTCAAGTTATCGGAATAAATACCGCGGTTGCGTCTTCCGGACAAAATGTAGGCTTTGCAATTCCTATAAATACCGTTAAGGAATCAATAAATAATTTTAATGCTACGGGGCAGTTTAACCGGCCATTTCTTGGTGTTTCTTATACCATGATTACAAAACGGGTCGCCACGCTGAATGATCTCCCCGAAGGTGCTTTTGTCCAAGATGTTGTATCTGATTCTGCTGCGGAAAAAGCAGGGCTGCAAAAGAACGATATTATTACGAAAATTGATGGAAAAAAGCTTTCTGATACGGATGCGGGAGTTGCGTCAGTTATTTCAAGCAAAAAAGTAGGGGATACAATTTCACTAACTATATATCGTGATGGGAGAATAATGGACGTAAAAGCTGTTCTTGCGCAATCTCCCGGTCAATAGCTGAAAAATCAGGGAAAATAATTTCAGCTCCAAGGACATCTTCATAGAGCTGAATAGTAAATCCTGAAGGATGTCTCCCTCCGCTTTCTGTCGCGCTTATAGAAGAGTGGTTTCTCCCTGTTATTCTTGCAAATTCAGCTTTTGTTATTCCAACCTTAACCCTAACCATTCTCAAAAATTCCCCCTCGTTTTTAGGAGCGATGTACCAAGGAGGAAGCATGTCGTTAGGAAGCGTAATGGTAGGGGATTTTAAAAGCTTAATTAAAGTAATTTCCTCAAATTCACTTACGGTATTTCTTTCAGCCTTTGATATTCCTTGGTGTGAGAGTCCGGTTTCTTCCGCTAATGCTAGAGTTGAAATTCCTGCTTGTTCTCTTAGATTTCTCAGTTTTTGCCCCAAGGTTGTTTTTTCTGTTTCTGTCTTTGTGTCTTTTTCTTTTTTTGCTTTATAAAATTTTCTTCTTCTTGCTTTTCTTTCTTCAGGAATCATAGCAATTAATGGCGAAACCCTTTCTGGATCAAGATTTAAAACTGCAGCATAAGCCCTTACAGTTTTCTCATTTGGAGCCCTTCTTCCTTCTTCAAAGTCTTTTACATTTTGGGTAAACATGCCTGCAGTCATTGCTATCTCGCTTCTAAAAACCCCAGCTTTTTCTCTAAGAGAGGAGAGTATGTTTGATATGTGACCAGGTTCAACACCAGACCGTTCTTTGCGTGGCGAAGTAATTGCTTTTGGTCTCATTGATCTTTGGAACATTCTTTTCCTCTTTTTTCTTTCATCTTGGGCTAATTTTTTATATTCCGCGGTTTTTTGTTCATTCAAGCCCAGACCCTGGCAATACTTTCCTACCGTTTTTTCGCTTGGAGATCTTGAACCATTTTCAACCCCTCCAATACATCTGGTATCCATTCCAGTAGTTTGCCCGAGTTTATACATGGAAATCTTTAAACCTTCTCTTACCCTTCGAAGCTGAAGACCGACAGGTAATTGCATTTCAAGTTCTTGAACCTGACTGCGTAAAGTTTTTTCTAATTCTTCAAGGTAAGGAAGAGATACCCCTTTTATGTTTCTGGCAGTTTCATTTAAAGTATCATCAAGAGCTCTAGGTATGTATGCATTTTTCCTAAATGGATCTTTGGTTTTTTCAGATTTATGGGCAGCAAGTTCTTCTGCGAGTTTTCTATTATGAACATTTGCTAAAATACTCTTTAGCTGAGGTGTCGGACATCTATACTGTATATGGGCTACTGCTTTTCCAAGTCTTCCTATAGCAGGTTCTATCCGCGCAATTCTAAAATTGGCTTGATCAATTTGTGAAATAATAGCTTCTTTATTCATTTAAGACATCCTATAGTACAATAAACCAATAAAATTGTCAAATTGATTTAAATTTGTTTGAGCGCAATTTAACTCTTGTATTTGTAGGCTTGTTTTTGGTATCATTGTGTATTCGTTTGGAAAAACGAATTAAATTATATGAGAAGCTACAATTTGGTTTTGTTATTAAAAAGTGATATAAAAAAAGAGCAGAAAGAAAAGCTTTTGGATGATATTAAGAAATGGGCCGGCAAAATTGAAAAAGAGACCGTTTCTTTGATTGGGGAGAAAAAATTAGCTTATCCGATTAAAAAAGAGAGAAAAGGGGATTATGTTTCCATAGTTTTTGAAGCGGAAAAAGTAGATGATGAATTAGAAAAGAAGCTAAGGATTAACGATAGCGTTTTGAGACATTTATTGATAAGAAATTAGGTTTAAATTTGTAAAAAGTTATGGCACGTAGTTTAAACAGAGTAGAGTTGATAGGGAATCTTACTCGAGATCCGGAATTGAGATATACACCTCAAGGAACGGCTGTCTGCACATTTGGTTTGGCAACGAATAGAGGCTGGGTAACTGATTCGGGAGAAAAAAAAGAAGAAGTTGAATTTCACAAACTTGTTGCCTGGAACAAGCTCGCTGAGCTTTGCTCACAGCTTTTGACAAAAGGAAGAAAAGTTTTCGTTGAAGGAAGAATCACGACAAGATCCTGGACAGGTCAGGATGGAGCACAAAGGACAACAACGGAAATTGTCATAAATGACATGCTTATCCTTGATTCAAGACGTGAGCAGAAAGAAGAACCGGAAGCAGCAGATCAAAGTTTTGAAGAACCGGTGGCAGAAGAGCCAAAAGAAGAGAAAAAACCAAAAAAAGCAAAAGAGGAGCCGGAAGCCTCGGATGAAGTAAATCCGGACGATATACCGTTTTAGATTTTATACCTGTAACTCTTGGTGTCGTCCGACTTTGTCAGACTCGCCAGAGACTCCAGGTATAGCCTTTTTAATAAATTAAAAAGTTATGGCAAAGAAAGCAAAATTAGTCAGAAGAGCAAGAAGAGTAGACGCGCCAAAAGCGTGCTTTTTTTGCAAGGAGAAAAAAGCTCCATCATTTTTGGAGTCTGAACTTCTTTCTAAGTTTACAAGTGAAAGAGGAAAGATTATGCCACGATCAAGATCCGGTCTTTGCAGTAAGCATCAAAGGAGTTTAACCACAGAAGTAAAAAGAGCAAGATATATAGCATTTCTACCATTTATCGTTAGGCCGGAGTAGTAAGTAGATTGTTTAGGTTAGTCTTTAGTATTCTTAACGTTCATGCAAAAAATTTTTCCCTTAAGAGGATTTCAGCTTCTCTTAATTATATTAATTGCAGGT
>JAKAEH010000030.1 GCA_021825955.1 bacterium
GTTTTGGAGTTTTTCGGCACGATAAAGGAAGCTAAAGAGAGGTTTTTCGGCACGATAAAAGAGGCTATAGCGTAGTTTGTTGACTCGATAAAAAGGAAATTATATGGGGTTCTACCACACGATAAAGAGCTTTACCTTATTTTGCCTCTTGTGTTTGGGGATTTTTGGTTTCTATAATTCTATTAACTTCCTTTCTCCCCCATATAAAAACTAAATTTTAATAATTTTTTTGAGAGTTTTGGGCGTAGATAAAAGCTCCCGTTTGGACTACGCCCAATACGGGAGTTTTTATATGGAAAATGTAAAAAAAATTGATGAAATTTTAAGAGTTACTGTTAACAGTAACAAGTATACAAATAAAGATACTGTTAACAGTAATTCCAAGTTGGTTGACAAGCTATCAAATTTCATAAGGGAACAGAGCATAACCCCTGAAGGAATCGCATTGCTTCTCGCTGAACTCCTCAATGACAAAAGAAGCCTTCCCTATTATCTGCTTTTAGTAAAAGAGCATAACCCTTCGATTCTTCTTGATATCGCACACCAGACTAGGGAGAAAAATCAACTAGGATTGATTAAAACTAGAATGCCTATCTATTTTATTGGAGCATTAAAAAAAATTGGGTTCAAAACTAAATTTAGGTAATATGAAAAATCTTGTCGACAAAAATAAAACATTTCAGGTGCGTATAGATAGGGGTTGGCAAAAAATGCTTCAGGAGCTTAAGAAAACAACAGGAAGAAGTATTGGAGGGCTTGTAAACGATGCTATAACAAACACTTATGGCATTAAAAGTAATGGAAAACCTTATAGAATAAAATGAAACTAAGTAAACAAACAATAAGCGAGTTAAAAATCATTTTGGAAGAAGAGTTTGGTCTGTCAATGTCAGATATTGAGCTAGAAAACTTCGGTAATTCTTTGGTAGGATATTTTGATTTACTGTTCAGAAAATCCGAGTTCGGAAATCATCCAGCTAGCCTCATTGACAAGGCTAAAGTAAAGGAGGAGAATTAAATTCATGACAGTGAAAGCGGTGTATCTTGCGAGGGTTTCGACAAGAGAGCAAGCAGAAGAAGGATACTCTTTGCCTGCACAGGAAAAAATGTTAAAAGAATACGCAGATAAAAAAGCGTTCTACATCAGTAAAAAATTTTCAGTTCCAGAAAGTGCAAGTGGAAAATTAGAGAGAAAGTTATTCAATCAAATGACAGATTATGTCGCTGAATACAAAGATATAAAAATCATTTTATGTGAAAAGGTTGATAGAATTACTCGTAATTTCAGGGATGCAGTAAAACTTCAAGACTGGCTAGAGGAAGATGAAGAAAGACAAATACACTTTGTTAAGCAAAATCTTGTAATTCATAAAAATTCTAGGTCTAACGACCAGTTCATGTGGGATATGTTCTTAGTTCTTGCCAGGCAATACAGTAACAATCTATCAGAAGAAACAAAGAAAGGAATGAACGAAAAGGCATCTCAAGGTCACTACCCTGGCAATCACAAACGGGGATACAAGAGTATTGGAGATACAGGTCGTAAAACTTGGTTTATTGATGATGAGAAAACAGATGCAAGGTTTATAGAGATGGCATTCATTGCTTATAATACTGGCAACTACACCTTGCGGACACTTTCCAAAGAAATGTTATCTCAGGGATGGAAAATAAACGGAACAAAAATATCTACAAGCGAATTACATAAACTCTTAACAGACCCGTTTTATTGCGGTGAATTCATTTGGAAGGAAAAACTTTACAAAGATGCAAAACATCAACCTCTAATCTCTAAAGAGTTATTCTACAGCGTGCAAGAAAAATTACAGAGAAAAATTAAGGCTGGAAAATACAGAAAACACAGCTATTTATTTGGTGGGGGCTTGATGAGTTGCGACTCCTGTGGCAGGTCTGAGACTGCTGAAACACAAAAAGGTCATGTCTACTACCATTGTACGAAATTTGGTGGTAAATGCGACCAGAAAAAATATACAAGACAAGAAGATTTGGAAAAGCAAATTATTTATTCTCTCGATAATTTTAAGATTACAAATCCCAGATTGCTAGGTTGGGTTAGAAAAGCTCTCAAAGAAAGTCATAAAGACGAAAGTGAATATCACAACGATATTGTAAAAAATTTGACAGTAAAGCAAAGACAGTTGGAGAAAAGACTTGATGCTTTATATGATGACCGATTAGATGAAAAAATAACAAAAGAGTTCTATGAAAAAAAGCGTCTTCAATACCAACAGGAATTAGAAGATGTCTTGACCGCTCTGACAAAACATTCTAAAGCCAATATAAATTATCAAGAACTTGGAATGAATATTTTCGAACTTGCTCAAAAAGGTCGTCAAATCTATGAGGAATTAACATTAGGGAATGATAAGAGAGAATTGCTTAATTTTGTATTTTCGAACATTAAATTAAGAGATGGAAAGCTCATTCCTAGCTTCCATAATGGGTTTGATGTGGTAGCATCACGAGCAAAAGACGGAAATTGGCTGCGGGACATGGATTCGAACCATGGTAAACGGATCCAAAGTCCGTTGTCCTACCGTTAGACGATCCCGCAAAGTATTGTTTATCTTACCAAAAATACCTCACAGCTTCAAGGAAGCTTACGGGTTAGCAGGCAGAATAAAACTATTCTAGCTTTACTTGGTATAATGTAACCGGTTTAATTATTAAATATGGCATTAGTAGATGATGTAAAAATAAAAATTGTTGCCGGAAAAGGCGGCGACGGAGGCAATTCCAGACGAAGCGCATATGGAAGTATGAAAACTTATGCTGACGGCGGAAACGGTGGTTGTGGCGGAAATATATATTTTCAGGCTTCAAACAATGTATCCGATCTTTCCCAGTTCAGGTACCAAAAAGTTCTTAAAGCAGGTGACGCAGGCAAGGGAATGAATAAAAACATGGATGGAAAAAAAGGAGAGGATTTGGTAGTTTTGGTTCCTTTGGGGACGAAAATTATTAATGAGGAAACCAGCGAAGCTTTTGAGCTTGAAAAAATTGATGAACCTATAATTCTTGCAAAAGGCGGACGGGGCGGTAAAGGCACACATGATTATAAATATACATCCGGTGCAAACGTCTGCGAGGAAGGTAGACCCGGTGAAGAAAAAAAACTGCATTTAATACTGTCTTTAATTGCGCAAATCGGCCTTATCGGCCTTCCTAATGCCGGAAAAAGTTCTTTGCTTGCGACCTTAACGAATGCAAATCCCAAAATTGGGAGTTACCCTTTTACGACACTTGAACCGAATCTAGGAGCGTACGGCTCAATTATAATTGCTGATATTCCGGGACTTATTGAAGGAGCATCCGAGGGACGCGGACTTGGAACTACGTTTTTAAAACATGTAGAAAAAACAAAAGTTCTCTTTCACTGCATTGATGTAACAACAGCGGATGTTGAAGAAACATACAGGACTGTAAGGGATGAGTTTAATAATTATAATCGGGAGCTGCTTGATAAAGAGGAAATAATACTTTTGACAAAAACGGATCTTGCCGACGAAAAACAAATTAAAACTCAATCAAAAAAACTTGCCAAGTTCAAAAGAAAAATTATTCCTGTTTCAATTTATAACGAAAAGTCATTAAACGAATTGAAAAAAATAATTTCTTCTTTTTAATAAAACTTAATTACCTGAAAGGGTGTATAATGTTTCTGGTACATGTTTTTTTCAGATTCCCTCCTTATAACTTATAAAGGCAAATTATTGCTTACTACACGTGATTTAATTATTAACGACCATATCAGAAATGTTTGGGGATTTCTCGGCGAAGGAAAATTAAAAAAGAATTCAAAAAAAAACGTAGTTGCTCGAGAGATATCTGATGCAACAAAACTTACCTTAAGCGATATTGAAGTTGTTGAATTGGCGGATGAGACCGACAATAAAGTTCTTTATCATGCAAAATTAACAGATGATGATGTAAATTGCATTGTCCGCCGTTCCGGCGAGCGGCTGGAATTTTATGATATTAAAGAGCTTGACAATCTTACTTTGACACAGGCCACGAATTCGATAATTTCAAAAAATCGTCAAAAGCTCCAATCTTTGATTGGGGAGTAATCAACCTATAGTTTGCTATAGCAATAGTGTTATGTTATAATAATCTGGCAGTTGTATATGAGTACATCTGCTTTATTTGATTTAGTTTTAAAAGAGATAAAGATACCTCAATCTTCTATTTAGTATCTTCTTCCACAATAAACGACTTCATATTCAAGCAGAGGTATTTATATATAAAGTAAAGAATTATGAGAAATTTCAGATCCAATAATCGGGGTATTCAAAAACCCCAAAGAAAAGTTTCAAGAATTGACCCAAGGCTTTTTGTGAAAAAGGCGATGGGTCCAGTTCCTGCTGTCGTGGAAGAAACTACAGGTATAAAATTTGATGATTTTAATATTGATGAAAAATTAAAAAGAAATATTAAAGACCACGGATACGTATCTCCTACCCCAATTCAAGAAAAAGCCATCCCCCCAATACTTGAAGGAAAGGACCTAATTGGAATTGCAAATACCGGAACAGGCAAAACTGCAGCTTTTTTGGTTTCCCTTATAAATAAGTCGTATCTTGACCGAAACCAGAGGGTTTTGATAGTAGTTCCAACGAGAGAACTTGCAATACAAATTGCAGACGAGTTTAACCTTTTTGCAAAAGGTACAGGAATTGAAATTGTGCCGACAATTGGTGGAGCAAATATCAAACGTCAAACATATGCGCTAAGACATAGGCCTCATTTTGTTGTCGGAACTCCAGGAAGACTTAAGGATTTAATTAATAGACGCGAATTGAATTTAATGCTTTTTCAAAATGTTGTATTGGACGAAGTAGACAGAATGGTAGACATAGGGTTTATAAAAGATATTAAAATGATTGTTTCCCTGTTACCTAAAATTAGGCAGTCTTTATTTTTTTCAGCAACTGTTGACAATAAAACACAAGAAATTCTATCAAATTTTGTTACAAACCCTGTAACAGTTACCGCAAAACAGCAAGACACAGCAGAAAATATAGAGCAAGATGTTATCAAGACTGGCAACCGACAAAAAATTGATGTTTTACATGATCTTCTTATTAAACCCGAATTTAACAAAGTATTAATTTTTGGAAGAACGAAATGGGGAATGGAAAAACTCTCGAGAGCCTTGAATGAACGGGGCTTTAAAACAGCCTCAATTCACGGAAATAAAACACAAAATCAACGCCAGCGCGCGCTTCAGGGGTTCAAAGATAACGAGCTCCAAATACTTATTGCAACGGATGTTGCTTCACGTGGAATTGATATCGAAAATGTTACGCATGTTATAAACTACGATGCTCCGGAATCTTATGATGATTATATTCATAGAATCGGAAGAACAGGAAGAGCCGGAAAACGGGGAATGGCTTTGACCTTTATTTAACGTATGAACATTTTATTCATCAGCCGTAATTCGCCATATGAAAGTATAGGCGGAATAGAACGTTATATTTCCAACCTCATTGATTATTACAAAACAGAAACAAAATCGAAATTATATTTAATGCTTCCAACCGATGGCGAGAGTTATGTTAAATCCCTCGGGAAAGTTGTAATTTATTTTGAAAACAATATTTATTTGCCAAGGAGCAAGCAAAGTATCCAAAAAGAAGTTTCAAAAAAAGCGCCTATATTTTCCCAAAGAGTTACCGAAATAATAAAGAAGGACAAAATAGACATAATTTGTGCAGAAAACTTCCATACAGATCTTCCTCCGGTCTATAGTCTGCTTCTTAATATGGTAGCGATGTCTTTAAAAATTCCTCTTGTTTTGCAGCTTCATTCATTTGCGGTTACGGATCTTCAAACAGAACTAATTAACCAACTGAAATGGGACAAGATAAGCTGCGTAAGTAAAAGTGTCGCAGGGGATTGTTTCCAAAAAGGAATGGACATAAACTTTCTTTCAACTCATTATTTAGGAGTAAATACAAAACATTTCACGCCGGATTTAAAAAGCAAAAATAACCTAAGAGCTAAGCTAAAAATTCCTGCTGACAGCGTAATTATTCTCACGGCTACAAGAATAATTCGGGGAAAAAAGAATATACTTCAAGAAAAAGGAGTGATTAATTTAATTCAAGCCTTTTCCAGACTTTCCTTAAGATATCCAAATTTTAGGCTTCTACTTGCGATTGGAAAACCTCCGGAAAATTTAAGCGATGAATTTAATATTGCGTATGAAATGCTTCTTGGATACATTAAGCTTCACGGAGTTGAAAAACAAACTATTGTTAAGACCTTTAAGCTTGAGGATATGCCCGATGTTTATAAGGATTCGGATGTTTTCGTTTTGCCTTCTGAAAATGAAACTTTTGGGCAGGTTTTTATTGAGGCGATGAGCAGTGGGACTCCTGTAATAGGCACAAAAGTCGGTGGAATTCCAGAAATAATCAGCGATTCTTATAATGGTTATTTAGTTCAGCCGGATGATGCAAGTATTCTGGCTCAAAGGATTGAAAAATTAATTAATGATAAGCAAACCCGGGATAACTTTATTAAAGCTAGCATTAAGACTGTTCAGAACAACTTTACTTCAGAAAAACAATTTTTAGGTTTTCACGAAATGCTTTGCGAAACCGTAAGTGCGAGCCGGCAATAAGCGATTTTCTAAACATTACTTGTTTTGGAAAAGAGGAGAGTTGTCTATGCAGCTTTAAATTTTGCTACTTCTCGAAGTACGAAATCAAATCTGTTTCCTACGACTATTGATTTCCTGGGGGTTTGGGATAAATCCGCTTGTTGAAAACCCATGCCTTTAATTTTATCTAGAACATCCATAAATATTTGTCTTTTCCCCTGAAAGACGGGGAAAATTATTACTACTGCTCCACCCTTTTTCAAAACTTTTTTAAATTCCGAAAAAGCATCTACATAAAGACGCTCCAGGCTTTGCTTATTTTTATTTATCTCCTCAACTCCTGCTCTCTGGTGCAAAGTCGGACCCAAGTATGGTTCGGTAACAATTACGTCAATTGTCTCTTCCCAAATTTTAGAAATATTTCTAACGTCTTTTTGTTCAACCCTGGCTCCATCCGTGCTTAATCCGAATTTTCTTGATAGCCATTCAAGATTCGTTTTAGTGTCCTCAATTGCCTTTGCGGATGTATCTGTACCAAATACATTTTTAAATCCCAAAAATAGGCCTTCCTGAAGCACTGTGCCGCTACCGCAGAAGGGGTCAAGCAGCGTTTGGTCGGATTTGGCTCCGGAAAGATTAATCATTATTCTAGCAAGCTTCGGGGGTATCATTCCTGACTTCATATCTCTTTCAGGCCTTCCATAGTCCCTTTTTGAAAACTGTTCAAATTCTTGTATTGCCAAGGTTTTTCCGATATAGATTTTTGATTCGCCTACAATGATTAATATCTCCGCTCCTTTTTCTATTAGTTTATTTTTTCCGACAGCAGCACTTGATAAAAAGCGCTCCATTGATTGGGGAAAATGGGCCTTGACTCCTTTTTGCTCAAACCAATTTTTGATGGTTTTCGTGGCCTCAAACTTGCCTTTTACCAAGTTATCAATCAGAAACCTATCTCCATTAAGACTATAAATACTAATTCCAAACTCAATTTTTGATGTTTCATTTTTTGGCACACTATCCAATATATTTTCTGACAAAATTTCAGCATAATTGTCACTTATTTCCTTTTCCTCTGCTACGGCTCCGATTTTTACGACTCCTCCGAGTGTTCTATTTAGCTTTTCAATATCCACCTCCGTTAAGGCGTCGATTATGGCTACTTCGCGTGATGTTTTGATTATTTCGTATTGAATTTTTTTTGCGGCAAATACGGATCTAATTTCAGCAAGTGAAAGCTCAGGTGTCCTTCCTAAAATAAAAATATACTTCATCCTGCAATTATACAATCTGAATGAACTGTTTGCTTAAATTGTTTCAACCTGCTATACTCTACATGCCCTTAAATTAAACCCGAATACTCTGCCGTTAATTTTAGGTTTACTTCAATATGAACGATAAACATTCAAATCCATGCGTCCGATGCGGAAAAGAAAGAATTGACGCAAAAACCTGGAAAGAAAAAATAACAACTCCCCATGGAGAGTCCTTCCTTATTCATACTCAAACCGTATGTCCTGACAAGGAGTGCCAAAAATTAGTTGAAGCAATGATAGAGACCCAAAGAAAGAAAACAGAGATTCTAAAAGCAGACAGAGAAGAAAGAATGAAAAGCAGAATGAGCAAGAAGCAACCCGCTTAGTCCCCTATACAAAGCCCGGAAAGA
>JAKAEH010000031.1 GCA_021825955.1 bacterium
GCAATATCTACGTTTATCTGTGCGGAATTTTGTGCAATTTGAGCATTATCTACTATTCTTTTTATGTTATCGTAAATAACTTGGGTTTCCGGTACTGCCGAGTATCCCTGCTTATTTGTCTGGTCCAAAGATGTTCTCTGTTGACCTTCGAGGACTCCCGCTTGCTGGCTTTCGGCGGTCTGGTCTGTTCCATTTTTGACAGTTTGATAACTATTCGCCATTAACTGAAGCTGTTTTTGAAGAATATATGTATCTAAGCTTGCTATTGTTTCTCCCTGGTAAACCGTATCTCCTTCTTTAACCCCAAGGTAAGCTAACCTTCCTCCTGTTTGAAAATTAAGCGTAGCTTTATTTTGGGCATCTGTTGAACCGTTTGCCAAAATCTCAGAACCTACAACCTGAACATTTGCTGTTTCCGTTTTCGGAGCTTGATAAGCATTTGCAAAAAAAGTTATTGAAAAAATACCCACCACAACTACTATCGCAGTTACAAAGGCGTATTTTAAAAAGCTGTTTTTCTTATTGTTTTGTTTTATTTTTTTACTTTTCATAGCTTTCTGATTTTTTCACTATGGTTTTTAAAATTCGAAAAAAATCTTTTTTATCTTGGGTTGAAAGATAAGATAAAAGTTCATGAATCCTATTGTTTCTTTGTTTTGCAATTTCATCCAATAATTTTTCTCCCTGCCTTGTTAAAGTTATCCTTACAATCCTTCTGTCTTTTTTATCGTTTTCTCTGTTAGCAAGTTTTGTCGTAATAAGCTTGTTCACCAAAGAGGTAGCGGTAGGCATTGTTATAGAAAAATTTTCCGCTATATCGCTCATTTGTGCGTGTTTACTTTTTTTTATACACCACAAAGCCTCAAACTGGAGCATTGTTACGTGCGAATGTTTGGAATTAAAAGACATTGAATGCTTCATTGTTCTAAAAAGCCTTGACATCATGTCTATGATTTCGTTATTTATTTCGTCTTTCATATTATTTCAAAATCTAATAGTTAGATATTATAACTAATAAGTTAATAAAAGTCAACGCTTAAGTTATGTATATATAAATGGTATAATTGTCCTATGCCGCCATCGTCTAGTGGCCTAGGACGTCGGATTCTCATTCCGAAAATCGCGGGTTCAACTCCCGCTGGCGGTACTCAATGCAAAATCGTCTTCTCGAACATCGAGAATAGCTTGATATTGCGGGCTAAACTGCTGGTTCGATAAGCCAGAATATCGCCAGGCAAGCCCAGAGGGACATATCGAACCAAGAAGTACCCTACGCTCGCCCGGATCTGATTTAAGATAAGTCCTACTGCAAAACGGGACGCGGCATTTCGGTTTTAGGCTAAATGCGATAGCATAAAAAGAGTGTCTCAAATGATTATATGGTTTTATATAGTTTTGAAATAACATTATGAAGGTTATGTTAATACCATTTTTAATGCGTAGATGAATTTTCACTCTAAAAATGATATTATTCGTTCAAGTAATGACATGAACAGACCGTATTTTAAACATTTTATTATAGAGTTGGTTACTGACTCCAATAACTTAAATTCTATAAAGTGGCTCAAGGAAAAAACGGAACTTTTACTATTAAGCCTAAAAATTAAATATGTAAAAGACATCTTTCATCAGTTTTCACCTTCAGGGATATCCCTAGTGTACATTCTTTCAAGTTCTCATATTGCCATTCATACTTGGCCTGAGAATAAATATCTACATATTGATTTAATTACCTGTTCTCAAAACAAAGAGCTAGAAAATATTGCAAGTATAGTGAAAGCAACATTCAATAACGAAAATGTAAATATAAAAGAATTAAATTATTATGAAAAACAACGATAAAGAACTTATTAAATTATTAGAGGATAGTTTTAAAAACGGAGTGATGGCGAAGGGTTATCTCGAGGTTGTAAGAAGCATTCAGCAAAGAAAAGCAAAGCTAGTAGTTGTTGGTAAAGATGTAAATAATAAAGATATGGTTTTGGAGATAAAAAGATTATGCAATACACATGAAACTCCATTAGTAGTAATGCTTGACAGGAGTGTGCTTGGAAAAATAGCTGAACTCAACATTCCAACCGGTTTTGTATCTGTAAAAATATCTGGATTTAATAAAACAGACTTTAATAATTATATTAATTTTGTCGCTAAGGCTAAAAGCCAATGAGGAAAGATCTAAAAGATCTTTGGCGGAAAAGAATGAGGGGGCGCGGCACCTGTTAACCGACTTTTCCAAAAAGTAAAAATATGTTATATGATCCTCAGTTATTTGAATACACTGCCCTTCATCATGTTGTAAAGCTTTTCGGCAATTCATTAAAAATTAATTATAGGGTGCCCGACTTTTTTCTCCCGATATCTAAAAGACCTGAGTTTGATGGATATTTTGAAAAAAGCAATACTGCAGTCGAAGCAAAAAGTTATCCTTTAAAAGAAAACGAAATAAATGAGATTGTAGCTAAATATAAAGCTTTCGATATAAACAAATTGGTAATAGTTGCACCTGAATTTGACAGTTTTAAAACACGCAAAACTATCGAATTAATTAAATTTCAACCCCAAGTTGACTACGTTAATGCAGCATCCTATCGTAACTTGCAAATAGAATTACCCATAAATCTAAAAAAAGAACTTTCAACAGGAAAACATAATTTTCGTTATAGACTCGCAAAAAGGTCTAGTGACAAACGATCAAGATATCTAAATCAAACAGACAAAAAAATAGACACAGTAGAGAAGCTAAAGAACGAAATTATTCAAAGAATCCCATCAAATAATCCACCTATTAAAATCTTGTGGTCAACTAAAAGGTGGGTTTCTCCAAAAGACCATTTTTTCAGAAACCAAAATAATTTATGTATTGGAGGACCAATTGTCTTCGATGTAGATGGGCCTAAGATTCACGGTGCATTCAAATGTTGTGAAATATCGGTTAAAAATAAGATTTGCGATATGTGTATATTTTTTGCAAAAAATGAGGTTAAAAAACTAATTAATATCTTGGATTGGTCTGGATTTAGAATTATTGAAGTATTTTTCAGTGGTAGGTCTGGTTTTCATGTTTACGTCTTTGACTCCAATAATAATCTTTTAAAAAAAGCTTCGGAAAAATTTATAGAAAAAAAAATAAAGATTGACAAGCAAGTAACTTATTCAATAAAAAGCGAAGTGGCTTTCCCTTTAACAATAAATGGATTTACCGGATATCAGCTTGAATATGTTAAAAATATTAAATTCTTCGAACCTAATTATTATGAATAGTTTAAAAAGAAAATTACTTTTAAGAAAACCTATGTATGATTATTTGATAAAAAATGGGGAAATCCCATATAAAAAATACACTATTAGTTTTAGTCAAATTTTAAATACGTCCATATATATATCTAAATTAAGGCCAAGATCAAACGAATTTATTGACCAATGTCCAATTTCTGATCATGATCTAGCAAATAGAGTTAATCTAATATTTAATTACTTATCACCATTAAAAGATAAAGAATTACTATTTATTGGGGATGACGACCTCACGAGTGCAGTAATTGGTTATTTAACAAATACAAAATTATCTGTGATCGATATTGATAAAAATCTATTATCACTAATAAGCAAGAAAATTAATAATAAATCTTCACAATTAATTAATGCTAATATATTAGATATAATCGATCGAAAAATATCTGATCCTATAAAAAATAATTTTGATGCTTTTGTTACTGATCCTCCTTACACTGAAATGGGTTATAAATATTTTCTCAGTTATGGAATCAGCCATTTAAAAATACATGGGCTAGCTTTTATCGCAGTTCCTTATATGAACGACGAGGATTGGAGCGCAGAGCTTTTGTACAAAGTTGAGGATTTTTTGATTAAAAATGGTTTAGTTATTATCGAAACAATACCTGCTTTTGCCGAATATATGCATGAAGATAAAGTATTATCTACAATGATTGTTGCAAAAAAGGTTTCTATAGTAAGAAATATTAACATTAAGTATAAAAGAACAAGAACTTATACCACTGGTTTTGAATTATGATCTTTCAGAATGCATAACTTGGTTTACTCCAAAAATTAGCTTCCTTGACCATCTCTTAACTTCGGCAACTGGCAGCTTTCCATCATTATTTATGATATCTATATATGGAATTTGTAAATATTTACTAATTTTATATGCTTCTTCAGCATTAATTACTTGTTGTTTCTCAATTAATTCTAAAGTTTCTGTTAGTCTTTTACGAATTGGATCTTTTAATCTTCTTTCCAATATAGCTTGCGGAGAAGCTGTTAACGAAACAAGCCCAATCAAGTTATATTTTTCATAATCTTCAACGGGAAAAGAAACTACAATGTTATCCTGAATAACGGTTAAATGATTTTCCAAAATAGTAATTCTTCCATCAAAATTTTGTCTGTTAAATCTTTCGGCAATTAAATTTTCAACTTGATCATAAACAGATCTTTTTGTTTCCCAATCTAAATATTGAATTTTATCCTTTTCTGTTTCGCCCATTACCTCGAGCATTAAATCGCCGTAGTCTCCCCAAGTAAGATTTAAGGCTCTACATAATTCTTGTATAATTGTAGATTTACCAACCCCGGCAACGCCAGTAATCATTATTGTTTTCATGTTATAAAATCAAAATGGAATCACCGTAAGTATAAAAAAGATAATCTCCTTCAAGGGCTTCCGTAAATATCCTCTTTAAGGGATTTAACCCAGAAAACGCCGCTGCTAAGGCCATAATTGGGGTTCTTGGATAAGCAAAATTTGTTAGAAGCATATCCGCAACTTTTAGCTTACTTCCTGGATATATAAAAATCCCGGTATCTCTATGAACACCGTGCTTTATATTACCACTGCCATTAATCTCTTTATTCAAAGACTCCAAAGTACGGGTTGATGATGTTCCAACGGCCAATATTGGTCTACCTTGTTTTTTAAACTCTCTGAGCCGTTTTAAAATATCTTCCGAAACAATCATTTCTTCTGCATCCATATCGTGTTCATCGATATATTCAGTTTTAAAACTTTTCCAAGTTCCATACCCAATATGTAGCGTAACTTCGACAAACTCAATTCCTTTATTTTTCATTTGATTTATAAGTTTTGGGTAAAAATGAAGTCCAGCAGTTGGACATTCAATTGACCCTGGTATTTTTGCATAGCAATTTTGATAATCTCTATGATCAAGGTTATCTGGCAAACGTTCTGAATTAACATAAATTGGTATAGGAAGATACCCATGCTTTTCTAAAAATTCAGGTAGGGTTTTAATATTTTTGTCATGCGGAATAAGTTTTCCCACTCTGACATCCCTATTTACAACAGGTGCACCTTCAATAACGTACTTTCCTCCTTTTATTTCTATTGATTCACCTACCGCAGGTTTCCATGGGCACAGAGCATAAACTTCGTTTAAATTTGAATGCGAGGGATACATAACATGTAGATATGTTCCATCTTCAACGGCTTTTCTTAAAGATGCGTTTACAACTTTTGAGTTATTAACAACCACGACAGTTCCTTTAGGTAAAAGATCTACTATCTCTTCAAATCTGTGGTGAGAAATTATTTTTGTTTTTCGGTCATATACAATCAATTTATGTTGACCATGAGGACGAGGTCGAATAGCAATTCTTTCTCTTGGAATTGAAAATTCAAAATCAGATGATAGTAACCTATTTTTATGTCCTTTTTTTACAACCTTTGTTTTATCACTAAGCCAAGCAGCGAATTGAGAGAAAACAGACTCCTTTTCCCATTTTTTCCAAAGGGCATCTTTTTCTTGTTTGTTAAGTCCGGTTAAGGGTTTTTTATACCCAGATGGAATAAAAATTCTCCATAAATCAGACCATGCCTCCCCACTAGGAGTTTTATCGACTTTTGTATCCAGTATGCCTGCATCACCTTTTTGAACAAATGTTCTCGGAACTCCGTCGGAATCAATATATGCAAGTGCACTCGTGAACCTGCAAGTTCTGTTTTTTAGATGTTTAGTTAAAGCAAGTATTCCTTCAACCCCTAATGTTTGCAAAACATATTTTATATAAGGCCCTGGGAAACCCTTCAATTCATCTATATGAAACGAACTATCTTCCACAACAACCGGTTGCTTCAGTGTTTTAAAGGCCTGCATTGCTTTCGACAATGCCACAGCTTCGGCATTATTTGCTTGTGGCTCTACTAATGATAATTTCGTCTGAACCACATCAAATCCATATTTTTTAATATGATTTTGCATTGTTTTCACTTTCCCGGGATTTCCTGTAATAAAGTTAATAGTAATTCTTGTTTTCTTATTCATATTTTTCTTTCAATTTGAAATATATCCAAGCAACTGCATAACCTTTTGCTAAGTCTTTAGCAAACCAACTATTGTATGTTTTAATAAACTCTTCTGGAGTTTTATTTTGCCATTCCAAGGCAATTCGAATTAAATCTTCCTTAGTGGTAGTTTCAAAAGGTCTTATTTCTACTTTCAAAATCTGTGCTGTAGCAAATATCTTGGGAACACCAAATCTAGGACCAAATGTAAAATCAACTTCGTTTGCTTCCATAATTCTATTTATCCACTTAAGGTTTCTAGGTCTTGGCTCAAGAGTCTTATTTCCCAACACAATATCGGGAACCGCATCTTTATAAAATTTTATTTGTGGACGATTTTTAGCTCCCATAATATATATAAAATTCAAAAACTGAGTGAATAATAACACTATAAGGCTAATTATTCAACTTTTAAGCAAATATATTTTACTTTTATATACTATTAATTCCCAAGAGTCTTAACATTGTTTTATTTTTGATATAAGCATTATACCAATTAATAGTAGTCCTTAAAACTTAATATATAACGATAAAAATAATTAAAAAATAAGTCTTCTATCTTTGACCTGTGCAATATAGACTTTTAATTCTATAGAAAAAATTAGTCGACTGCGGGTGGGGATGTAGCGTGTAAAACTGGACGCGGCATTTCGGTTTTAGATTGCAAAGGTTTAGTTAAGGCAATCTGCAAAACTTCATCCATGTGCGTAACGAATTCAAAGTGCAAATCCTTTTTAACTTCCTTTGGTACGTCTTCTAAATCTTTTTTATTATCTTTTGGCAAAATTATTGTTTTTAATCCTGCTCTGTGAGCTGCAATTATCTTTTCTTTAACTCCGCCAATTTCCAAAGCTCTTCCGCGCAGTGTTACTTCCCCCGTCATTGCAACCGTTCTTTTAACCGGAATTTTAGTTAACGCCGAAACAATTGCGGTTGTGATTGCAAGCCCAGCAGATGGTCCGTCTTTGGGAACTGCTCCTTCGGGAACGTGTACATGAACATCAAGTTTTTGATAAAACTTTTCGTCAAGTCCTAAAGCTTTTGCTCTTGCCCTAATATAAGATAAGGCTGCCTGACAACTTTCCTTCATAACATCTCCGAGTTGTCCGGTTAAGATTAGACTGCCTTTTCCGGGCATTAAAGCTACTTCTATAAACAGAATATCTCCCCCTGCTTCGGTCCATGCAAGACCCGTTGACATTCCTGTTTCGTCTTTTTTCTCAATCAACGTAGCAGAAATTTTTATCGGGCCTAAATATTTAGGAACATTTTTATTGGTAACAATAATTTTTTTGCTTTTACCTTCTGCAACAATTCTTGCAACTTTTCTTAAAATTGCGGCAATCTGTCGCTCAAGCGCTCTAACCCCTGCTTCCCTTGTGTAATGTTCTATAACAAATCTTATTGCACTATCTTCAAAAACAATTTCCTTTGACGAAAGTCCGTGCGCTTCCATCTGTTTTTTAAGAAGAAAGTCTTTTACTATCCTGAATTTCTCTTCCTGTGTATAACCCGCAAATTGGATTATTTCAAGTCTATCCCGAAGGGCCGGAGGAATAGTATCCAAAACATTTGCCGTAGTAACAAACATTACATCGGACAAATCAAAAGGTACTTCAAGATAATGGTCTGAAAATTGATTATTTTGTTCGGGATCCAGTGCTTCTAAAAGAGCCGAGGAAGGATCTCCTCTGAAATCTGCTCCCACCTTATCTATTTCATCGAGCATAAAAACGGGATTCTTTGTACCCGCGTCTTTTATTCCTTGAATGATTCTTCCGGGCAATGCTCCCACATACGTTCTTCTGTGGCCCCTTATTTCGGCTTCGTCTCTTA
>JAKAEH010000032.1 GCA_021825955.1 bacterium
AAAAATATCGGAAGCCGTCAAATGCCCATGGCAAAATATCATTTCCACATTTTTCAATTCTTCTTCCATAACCTGTTTAAACTGCTTAATAATTACTTGAAGTTTTTCGTTCGGAATTCTTTTTTCAAGAATTCCTTTTGTTTTTGCTATCTTTTCCCACATATCTACTCTTCTCAAAACAAAATTCGAAGTTGGAGCTTCTTCCGGTTTTGTAAAAGTTTTATTTAGGCAGTTTTCTCTGTATTCTTGGTAAAAATTGCAAAATAGGTTTATCTGGTCTTCATTTGCAAAAGGCATCTCGAAGATATGGGGAGCGTTGATAAATTCTATAATTAAATAACCAAACCTATCTTTTTTATTCCAATGTTTAAATTTATAGAGTTTAGGAAGTCTTACTTTCTTGCTCGTGTTTTGTTTGTCAAAGTTAACGATTATATCTACTTCATCGGTTTCTGGCTTTAGCCCTTGTAGTTTTAGAACGGCGTTTTTATTTTGGTATTTTCCTTTATAGATTATACTTCCAAGCTTATCTTCATCGTATATCATGCCGCGGAATAATTCTTTTTCTATCTCAAATCCTGTCTCTCTCAATACTTTATTTAATACGCTTCCTACTCTTTTAGAAAAATCATTTTTCTGGAAGTATTTTTCGACAATTTTATTCATTAATTAACGCAAATAATTTTCCCACAAAACTATTTTAATATAAAGAAGAAACTATTCAAGTAAATTGAGGGTTATCTGTTAGCTTTTATAGGAGCCTTTGTTGGAACCTTTTGAATAACTTGAGTTTGTGAAGACTGTTGTGTTATCTGATCAAAGGTATCATTAATTTTTGTTGAGAGAAATATATAGAAGAGGTAAACTACGACTCCTAAGACTACTAAAGCGATTAGGAAATCTTTATTTAAAAATTGAGTACTTTGCTTTTTGCGGGCAGCCATATATCTATTAATACAAATTTCAAAATGCTTGTCAAGGGGGTAATTTAAAAAATAAGGGGGCCTTTGTTTGAGGTTTCGTTTGGACTTACCCTGCCTAGCACTAAGCCTAAAAGAGCCATTCTGGTATACATCCCGTTTCTTACTTCCGATCCAAGATAAACTGATCTTGAATCCTGGTCCATTTCTTCGGTTATTTCCCCCACCCTTGGTAAGGGATGCATAAGTATGGTTCCTTCGTTTGCATACTCGTTAAATACTTCAGGTGTTACAACAAACCGATTGTTCACTTTGGCATAAGCCTCAATAGAAGCAAACCGTTCCTTCTGAACCCGAGTCCAATACCAAGCGTTGGCTTCTTTAGGAATTTCCCTCATATCTTCTATCTCAACGACATTAAGCCCTTTTTGTTTATAAACCCAGACTTCTTCTCTGGGCATCCTTAATTCTTCGGGGGCGAGAAGATATGCGGTGTTGCCGTGATACATTGATAATCCACGTAGTAACGAGTGGATTGTCCTGCCATTTTTTATATCTCCTCCTGCCACAATCGTAAGGTCATGGAGTCTTCCAGTCCCCTCTTTTATTGTGAAAAGATCTAGGATAGCTTGCGTTGGGTGTTCCCCCGTGCCATCGCCCGCATTAATTATCGGTACATGCCTTGCTGCGATGCTTGCATCTATTGCTGCACCATTCGTAGGGTGTCTTAAGACAATGGCGTCGCTGTAAGCTTCAAATGTCCTTATTGTATCGGGAAATGATTCCCCCTTAGAGACCGATGAAAACGCTTGGGGGTTTTCGACAACTAAAGTTGCTCCCCCTAGCTGTTTTGTGGAAGCATCAAATGATCCCCTGGTTCTTGAGGATGGTTCATAAAAAAGTAAAGTAACAATATTCCCTTTTAAAACATCATTTGGTCTGGCATTTCTTGCTACGTCTCTCATTTGGGTAGCAGTCCTAAAAATTGTTTCAAGCGATTCAGGGTCGAATTGTTCCAAGGAAAGAATATCTTTACCTACAAAATTTCCATTTATTCTCTCTGGGGTTAAGGGGGTAATAGCTGTTGTATCGACTAAATTTAATCCTGCTTGAAGTCCTAGTGGTATTCCTTCTTTTCCAGCCATTTCAAAAATTCTAGACTTTTAGAAAATCTTTGTCAAGAAGCAGTTTATGGGCTTTGTATTTTAGTTGCATAAATAAGATTTTTAAATAGGTAGGAAAGATTAAGGGGGCCTACTCCACCCGGGGTTGGCGTGTGAAAAGAAGCAACTTCCGAAATCTCTTTTTCATTATAGTCTCCCAGCAATTTTCCTTCGTCCGTATTTCTTCGTATTCCAACACCAATCAAAATTACACCTTTTTTCAAATTTTGAGGCTCCACTACTCTTTTTCCAACTGCAGAAACTAGAACGTCTGCATTTTTTAAGAGTTCTTCTCTATTTGTAGTTTTACTGTCAATTATTTTTGGTTCAAAACCTAATTTTCGAAAACCTTTAATTGCAGGCATTCCGGCGGTTTCGCCTTTTCCAAGAACCACCACGTTTAACTCGCTCAATCTCTTTTTTAGGTTTGTTTCGCTTTCAACATTTAAAGCTATTTTTAAAAAGTGTTTAACCGCAAGCCACGTAGGAACATCGAATTTTGAATCAGCTCTAAATCCGTCTATATCTTTGTTTGCCGATATGGAATTTATCACTTTTTCCTTATTAAGGTTTTGCGAAAAAGGTCTTTGAATTATTATTCCGTGAATTGTTTTGTCCTTATCAATTTTACTTACCTCTGTAAGGATGTTGTTTTCGTCTGCATTTTTAAGGTTTATAAGAGTTGCTTCAATCCCAAGCTTATTGGCAAGCTTTAATTTTTGTCCTACGTATGCTTCCCATGAAGCTTCTTCTCCCAAAGTGACAATAGCAATTTTGGGTGAAATCCCTCTTTTTTTAAGCTTTGCAACTTCGATTTTAAGCTGCTTCTTAATTGGTTTTGATAATGTTCGTCCTGAAAGTTCCATGGATAATGAATTATACCAAGAAGTGTATCCAAAAGCTTAGCTTGTAGACTCTTGGGATACTGTAGTGGCTGATGCTACCTTTTCGGTTTTATCAGTAAATCTCATTAAGATTACGCCTTGTGCATTTCGTGATAATAGTGGAGTTGAGTTTAAGGGAATTTTAACAACCTGACCTTTTTTGGAAGTTATAATTACTTCAGAAGCTTTTGGTTCCAAAACTCCGGCAAAAACAATTTTTCCGGTCTTTTCATTTATGTTTGCAACCCTGACTCCTTGTCCTCCTCTTCTCTGGTTTCTTACTTCAGAGACTCTTGATCTTTTTCCGAGTCCGTTTTCTGCAATTACCAAAAGAGTTGCGGCTTTGTCTCCGCCCAAAACAATATCAAGACCAATTACTCCGTCGTCTCCAATAAGTTTTATTCCTCGTACTCCCTGGCTTGAGCGGCCGGTAGGTCTTACCTGATTTTCATCAAAACAAATAATCTTTCCGTTTTTGGTAATCAAAAGTACGTCTTCTTCCCCTCCTGAGAACTTAACCCACCTGAGCTGGTCATCTGGGTCTATCTTGATAGCGATAATTCCTCCGCGCCTGATGTTCTCAAATTCCTCGATTTTTGTTTTTTTAACAACTCCTTTTTTCGTGGCCATGACAATATATTTGTTGCTCGCTTTTTCTTTTGGATTGTAGGTAAGGATAGATTCCACTGTTTCGCCCGAAGATATATCCAAAAGATTTACAATTGCCTGGCCTTTTGATACGCGGCTTGCTTCTGCCATTTCAAAAACTCTTGTCTGATAAACTTTTCCAAGATTCGTGAAGAAAAGAATAAAGTCATGGGTTTGAGCGTACAAAATGTGATCAATTGCGTCCTCGTCTTTTGTAGTCATGCCCTTGATTCCCTTTCCACCGCGTGCTTGAGTTTTAAAGCTTTGGACACTCTGCCTTTTTATGTATCCTGTTTCGGTAATCGTAATAACTGTTTCTTCGTTTTGAATTAGATCTTCTTCGGAAAACTCGTCAACTTTTGATTTGTAAACTCGCGTGCGTCTTGCATCTTCAAATTTATCTTTAATTTTCTTCAATTCGTCCGAAACAACAACAAGCATCTTTTTGGGATCAGCAAGAAGAGATGTAAGGTAATCAATAGTTTCTTTTACCATATTCCATTCATCCTGAAGCTTTTCCCGCTCAAGTCCCGAGAGTTTTCGAAGCTGCATGTCAAGAATTGCTACAGCTTGAATTTCCGAGAGCTTAAATCTTTCCATCAAATTAGATTTTGCTTCATCCGAATTCTTTGATTTTTTAATTAATGCAATAATTTCATCAATGTTGTTAACGGCGATAAGCAAGCCATCTAATATGTGAAGCCTTGCTTTTGCTTGCCGGAGTTCAAACTCGGAACGTCTCGTAATGACCGTGAATCGGTGCGTTATATATTCATCCAGCATCACTTTAAGGTTAAGGGTTCTTGGAACGCCGTCTACTAAAGCAACAATGTTGGCAGGGAAACTTGTTTGAAGAGACGTCAGCTTAAACAAATTATTTAGCACTTTCCTTGGGGACACATCCCGTTTTAATTCCACTACGACACGAATACCCTGTCTGTCTGATTCGTCGCGAAGATCGGTTATTCCTTCAAGTTTTTTATCTTTTGCAAGCTCTGCAATTTTTGCTACAAGTGTCGATTTATTTACCTGATATGGAAGCTCGCGAATAATAATGGCACTTTTTCCTTGGCCAATGTCTTCAATTTCTGCAATTCCTCTGATTAAAATCTTTCCACGTCCGGTTCTGTAAACATTTTTAATTTCATTAATGTCATAAATTGCTCCGCCTGTCGGAAAATCTGGACCTTTTACATATTCTAAAAGCTCATCAACCGTGACATCCGATGCGAGCTTGAACTTCGGTCTCATATTGATGATCTCTTCGTCTGTCAGGTCCATTGCGTCTTTTTCTACTTCGGCAACCGTTTCGTCTTTTGTGTGGGTCGTCCGTGTTATGGTAAATACGACTGCGTCAATTACTTCCCCTAAGTTATGAGGCGGGATTTTAGTTGCCATTCCGACAGCGATACCTTCAGAACCCATAAGTAAAAGGTTGGGAAGTTTTGAAGGCAAATAAACAGGTTCTTTCATGGTGCCGTCAAAGTTAGGAATAAATTCTACGGTGTCCTTATCGATGTCAAAAAGCATTTCCATGGCAAGCTGGGTGAGTTTTGCTTCCGTATAACGCATAGCGGCAGCACTGTCTCCATCCATGGAACCGAAATTTCCTTGGCCGTCGACAAGCGGGTAACGCATTGAGAAATCTTGAGCAAGACGCACGAGCGAATCATAAATTGCCATATCTCCGTGAGGATGATACTTACCCATAGTTTCTCCGACAATTTTTGCGCTTTTTGCATATTTTGAGGTTGGATAAAGGTTCATTTCATACATTGCGAAGAGGATTCGTCTATGTACGGGTTTCAAACCATCGCGGACATCAGGAAGCGCACGGGAAACAATAACCGACATTGCGTAATCCAAATACGCTTTTTTCGCTTCTGTCGTAATATCGATTTGTTCTAATTTTCCGATACCATTGTTCATAATATTTTTTAGGAAAACCTTACTTTTCCGATTCCATTATTCATATTTATCTTCTTATTTTAGCTTACTACCGCAGACGAGGCTTCTCTTTTTCTTCTCGCCTCTTCTATTGAGATAGGTTCTTTCCCTGGCAAAAGTACAATTTCAGCAGGTTCTTGATACCCCTGAATAGCATTATTTAAATTTAATTTTGTTTCATAAAAAACCGTTACAGGTCTTTTATTTGGGAATCTATCTCCTTCCCAAGCGTGTACCCGTCTATCACCAACGTCCCACATATGCGTCCCAATTACCAAGCCTCTTATTTGTGCGTGTCCTTCGACAACAAACATCGTTCTTTCCAAGACCCCGTTTTGTCCAATAATTTCCCCTTCTCCGTTTAGAGTCGGGCAACCATTATAGGTAACGAATTTATTTTCGCCACTATAACGAACTCTTAAACCCTCCAAATTCATAATTTCTGTTTGGCTACATTTCCAAATAAAACAAAAATTATTCGAACCTAGCAGGAAAGAAAACATCTTCGGTTTATTCCGAGGAAGATGTTATTTCATTCCCTTTTTAATCTCTAAAAGTGCGTCTTGCCTTCCTTTCCAATCTTTAACTTTAACCCATTTTCCCGGCTCATTTTTCTTATAGTTTTCAAAAAAGTATTTAATTTCTTCTTTTATTTCTTCGGGAAGTTCCGAAACATCATTATATTTTCCAAATTCCGGGTTTGCTTTTTCTGTTGGAACGGCAACCACTTTTGCATCCTGTCCGCTCTCGTCTTCTGTCTCAAGCATGCCTATTGGTTTTGCTGCAATTACAACTCCTGGTGCCAATACCTCCGGTGATAAAACTAAAACATCAACCGGATCTCCATCTCCTGAAAGAGTGTCCGGAATGAAACCATAGTTTGCCGGATAACCTCTATCAAAATAAAGAAATCTATCAACTGTTACAACTTCGGCTTCTTTATCAAATTCATACTTAACCTTACTGTTCAAAGGAACTTCAATTAATACATTTACTAATTCTGGTGCTTTGTTTCCGTATGTCAATTTCATAAAATCGCTTCACCCCCTTTATATATCCAAATTCGCGAGTCTCGCATTTTCTTGAATAAAATGTTTTCTTGGCGGGACTTCTTCACCCATAAGCATTGTAAAGACTGCGTCTGCTTCTTCTGCATCAGCAACATTTACTTTTTTAAGAATTCTATTCGCAGGGTTCATTGTTGTTTCCCATAATTGTTCAGGGTTCATCTCTCCGAGACCTTTATATCGCTGTATTGAAAAGTTTTTGTTTGGATTTGTAGACAAGATTTTGTCTTTTTCATCATCAGAATAAACATAATGCTCTTCCTTACCAAAAGCAATCTTGTAAAGAGGAGGCTTTGCTATATATAAGTAGCCGGCCGTGACGATTTCTTTCATATGGCGGTAGAAAAATGTCAAAAGAAGTGTGGCGATATGTTCTCCGTCAACGTCGGCATCAGTCATTATTATAATTCTATGATATCGAAGCTTTTGTAAATTTATTGTTTCCCCTATTCCCATTCCCAGCGCAATAATCATGTCTTTTAATGATTCAAACTCAACAATCTTATCAAGTCTTGCCCGTTCCGTGTTTAATATTTTTCCTCCCAGTGGCAAGATAGCCTGGAATTTTCTATCTCTACCCTGCTTTGCACTTCCACCTGCCGAGTCTCCTTCTACTATATATAACTCTGAAACCTCAGGATTTTTTTCTTGACAGTCGGCAAGTTTTCCAGGAAGAGAGCCTCCCTCAAATGCGCCTTTTCTAAGTATTGCCTCTTTTGCCGCCCGTGCAGCAAGCCTCGCTTTTGCAGCCAAATATGCTTTCCCAAGAACGGCTTTCGCATCTGACGGATTTTCTTCAAAATAAGTTTCCAACCCTTCTTTAACAACTGATTGAACCAATGGTTGGATTTCTGAGTTTCCAAGTTTTCCTTTTGTTTGTCCTTCAAACTGAATATTGTTTTGCTCCATTCGGATTGCAACCACGGCAGTCAATCCTTCCCTTGTGTCGTCTCCTGTTATTGAGTCATCGCCATTTTTAAATGCGCCTATTTTTTTCCCGTAGTCATTAATTACACGAGTCAAAGCCATACGAAATCCCGTGACATGCGTACCGCCGTTTACCGTATTTATAACGTTAACAAAACTTTCAAGATTTTCGGCAATCCCTTCATTGTATTGAAGAGCGACTTCGACTAAGACATCGTCAACTTCTTTACTTATATAAATAGGGTCATGAACCATTCCCTTGCTTTCGTTCAGCTTTTTGACCAAAGACAATATTCCGCCTTCAAAATAAAGATG
>JAKAEH010000033.1 GCA_021825955.1 bacterium
GACCACAGGGACCTTGTGGTGAAAGAGGCCCTAGAGGCCCATGCGGACCTGTTGGACCTCGCGGGCCTAAGGGAGCCCCGGGTGCATGTGGTGAAAAGGGAAAATGTGGACCTTGCGGACCTGTTGGACCAAGGGGGCCAAAAGGTTGTGCTGGTGAGAGAGGACCAAAAGGCTGTGCTGGAGAGAGAGGACCTTGTGGTCCACGCGGACCTGCCGGGGCTCCAGGGAAATGCGGTAAGGATGGAGAGAAGTGCGACGGAAAGCACAACGACTTCATCCGCGAAACCTCAGTCAGCACTGAACAGAACAAGGAAGACGTACTCGTGGTCAACGGCGCCGGCCCTGTAACCGTTCAACTTCGCCTGACCAAGTATCGCTGCCATTGCGAGGAGGTACCAAAGCCTGTGGCACCTAGCTCAGACTCTGGATGCAAATGGTCATCTTCAAGCTCTTGCAGCTGCTCTGCTTCATCCAGCTCAGACAGCTTTGACGAGATCAAGCTTTGCACGACTCGCAACTACGTCGTAGTGAACAACTCACAGGCGGCAGTTACTGTTCGCGCAGCCACTGGGGACAGCTTCCTGGCACCTGGAGTGATCCTTGACCCAACAGTGCCTATCACGGTGGCACCTGGGGCTGTTCTCACTCTCCAGAGTCTCAAGAAGGTCTGGGTTGTGCTCTCTAATGCTCCCGCTCAGAGTGCTTAAGTGTTGCGACGCTTCGCGTCGCTTGCGGCGCTTTTTCGCTTCGCGAACGCGCCGCGGATTCGGGGTTTATTTGTAAGATACATATCGGAGATTTCCATGTTGTTTGGGGTTATAGTATTTTGTGGGAAAGGTTTATGGGGTATAATAATGCATATCTGTAAAATTTGTTGAGTTTATTAATTCAACAGAGTATTTTAAATCGTAAAAGGGAAAGAAATAATAAAACTGAAATAAAAAACAAAAGCAAAGAAACAAAAAAGAAAGAAAATGAACGAGGCATTAGAAAAAGCGACTTATTTGCTGGGAGAGTTAAAGATACTCCAACGCAAAACAAACGATGAAAGTCTACAATTAAGAGAAGAGATTAATTTTTTGAAGATGGAAATCAAAGAGATGAAAGATATTCAATATTGTCTTGAAAAATACTCGCGCTTAAAATTTTGAAAAATTGAAAAATAATTAAAAAACTTGAGAAAGAGAAGAAAGAGAAAAAGAAAGATGACAAGCTTTACTAAGACAGATATGCTAAAATTAGATCAGGATAGTAAAAGAGAAGGAGAATTAGTTTTATATCTTGGAGTTACATCAGGGGATTGGCATGAAGAAGTTGACAATTCTAGACATGTTAAAGTTAAGAGAGCCGGACCGGAAGTTTTCTTCACTGTCAAAGAAGCTATGGAATATGCAGAATCGTTTTGCCTGTGTGTTTCAGGGTTAATTAGACAGGATATTTATTCTGAAGGAAAGCTAAGGCAGTCTAGATTTTTTAAGCCTCGTTATTCGAGTAATCTTGACGAAGGTGTAAGTTATGAAGAGACTTGCGTTACAAATTAAGAAAGATTTTTTTCGGGACTCGTTCCCGAAAGTGCTTAGCTTTAAAACTTAAAGTATTTTATAAGATAATTCAACAGAGAGAAAATACTCGCAGAACCAAAGGTCCGCTCTGAGCGATGCGAAGCATCGCTAACTCAAAAAAATAAAAATGATTTAGAAATTCAAAAAGAAATGTAAAAAAGAGTGAAATAATGTCTGAAGAAGCATTGAAAAGTTTCGACCAACTATACTCTTTAAGCAGCAACATTAAAATCTCACATTTAGAATACTGCAAAAAGTCTGCAAATAACGTAAAATCTGACCTTTTACAAACTATTTTAGAATTCAAGGAAAAATATCAAAATTCTGGACCTAAAAATTTAAATGTTGTCATCCTTTTAGAAAAATTTAACCATTTAGCAGAATTTATAAGCATTCCACAAATTACCAGAAATAACTTTATAAACACTTTAGAATATCTAACTTCTTTACTGAACTCTCTTTCTGTTTCTACTTCTAATACGACAAAAGAAAATACAGAGTTAAGGGAGGAAGTTGAATCATTGAAATTAGAGATTAAGGAGATGCAGGAAACCATAAGATATTTACTTCGAAAGTGTAATTAATTTTATTTTAAATAAAAATAACTTTACGTTCCAAGAACGTAAAATAAAAATGATTTGAAAAAGCTAAACAAGATAAAGTGGAAATGTTTAGGATAATTGATTGCGGTTCTCAGTTCATCAAAATAGTATACTACGATAGCATCATCTGTAATGGCGATGTTTGTACAGTTAAATATACTAACAAATGCCCAAAAGATGAAGAGCGTTCATATATTGGACAATTTGAGGATATTAGACATGGATACAAAAAGACCATCGAAGAAATGGACTTGGCTAACGAAACTGAGGAAAACAAATATGATGAAAAAGCGTATAAAAAAGTAGAGAATGAGTTTTATTCCGCTATGATAAATGCAAGGCAGGAACTTGCAGATTTTCGTAAACAACATTGCAATTGTTCAGATTCCAGTATTATTTTGAAGGTAGACAAGAAAGAATTATTCAAGAATGTATAAAATCTCTATTTGGAACTCTATTCCGAAAATGCGCTTCGCTTGCAAAATTGATTTGAAAAATCAAAAAGAGCTTAAAGATAGCGAATATAGAGCTAAATGAATAGAGAACTACTCGACAGATTCGACGGAATGCATATTTGCGTAAGCAATATCTCAACCTCTCATTTATTCTCTAACAGAAGAAAAGTAGAAAGAATCAAGGAAGAGCTACTGCAGAATATAACAATCTTGAAAAATCAGTATCAGAATTCAGGAACTAAAGACCTCAATGTAAATATTCTGCTAGAACAATTTAACAAACTAAAAGAAAAAATTGTAATTAACTCTGTAACTAAAGAACAATTCGTATACAATTTCGGAGTAGTGACATCTCTGATAAATTCTCTTTCTTCTCAGTGTAAAACAAATTTTCAAGAAGAAAATAAGGAGTTGAAGAAGGAGATGCAAAGTATGAAGGATGAAATTAGAGAGATGAAAGAAGTTCTGAAACTTCTAATGGATAACAGATAATATTTCTAAATTTTCGGGAACTTTCCCGAAAATGAAAATATAAAGACAAAAGGGGAAAGAAAAATGAGTAGATCAGTTCTCAATATACTGGATGAACTATCCAGACACCTTAGCAGTGAAGAATGGAGATTCCATTTAATACCGGCAGCATATCGAATCCGATCTAATATGCTGCAGAACATCCGATTCCTTAAAAGAGAGTACCAAACAAATGGAGTCAAAAACCTGAATATAAATGTATTGCTCGATCAATATAATGATCTAGGAGGAGTGACAATTAATAGCGACAGTTTTAACGATCTATTCATTAGCAAATATACCGAATTAAAACAAATGATCGATTCCGAAGAACAACGTTTTTCTAAAGATTCTGAAAGAGTAAAAAGGAAAGAAGTAATAAATAATGGGGACTTATATGAGGAAATTCAAGGTCTGAAAGGTGAAATGAGGGAGATGAAACAACTTTTGAAAATTTTAATCGAGAAAAAGTGAAGAGTATTTCGGAAACATGTTTCCGAAAAGAAAAATGAAACCTGTCCTTAGTGAGCTATCTCAAGGAAGAAACGTACAACTTAAAATCAAAGGCAATTCTATGGCTCCTTTGTATAAAGATGGTGAAGTAGTCTTAATATCACCGATAGATACTCAAATATTAAAAATTGGAGATGTTGTATTGGTTAGAGTAACAACAAAATCAAAGTTTCTAACACATCAAATTTTAAGTATCGAAGAAAGTGAAAGTAAATACATGATATCTAATGCAGCTGGTAAAATAGATGGTATAGTAGACCAGAATATATATGGGCTTCTATCTAAAGCTTATCCAAATTTTCAAGGTTTAACTTACAAAATAAGAAGAAAAACAAAAATGAAAGAAAAAGAGAAAAGACAAGAAAAGAAAAATGGAAAGGAGAATCTATCCATCAGTATTAAACTTATTAGACGACTTATCAGCACATATTAAAAGTGTAAAATTCAACCCGACAGAACAAAAAGCAGCTCATCAGATCCAAACTAACATCCTTCAGAATATTCAGTACTTTAAGATAGAATATCGAAATAAAAACAAAAATCTCCAGGTAAGTGTCTTGTTTGATCAATTCAGCCTACTGAAAAAAGTTTACGACGTTAGTCAAAGTCTTAACGATGATTTTATCTTTAAATATAATGAACTGAAACGTACATTAGCTTCTGCCAAAGAAAAACTTGAAAGGGAGGAATTGACAAATAACGATAACCTATATGAAGAAATCCAAAGTTTGAAAGAGGAAAATAAAAGATTAAGGAGTGAAATCGATGATATTATGAATCAAATGAATGATATGAAGGATATGATCGATTATTTAGTCAGGAGAACAAACTAATATCCAATTTTTCTTTTTCTGATGAAGATCAGAAAAGTGATATAAATAATATAAAAAGCTGACGAACACTTTGTGTTCGTCAGAAGGAAACTAAAACGAATCCAGCATATTTAACATAACCAGATAATCTTCTTCATCGTAAAGACGCTCCTGTATCCTTTTTATAAGATGATCCCTTAGAGATTCTAATTTTTCCTTGGGAACAGACTTTCTCTTTAAGAACAACCTAAATTCTCTCAAATTACTCATGAAAGCGGGATGTCCGTCATCTAAATTTTCAAGTTTAGAATAGATTTTCTTCATCATCTCCATTTTACAATTTGAGAGTTCTTTTGTATCTTCAAGTTTATCATATACAATTTGTAATATTACTTTCATAGTATAATAATCATTATTCGACAAATTTACATGTTCAGCGGATAAATTGTATATAGCTACTACAAATTCATTCCAACTAAACGAGTCTGAATATACTCTGATCATATCCGAGTCCTCCCTGATCAGAGTATACAATATAGCTATTTTAGAGGGTACATCGGTTCTTTTCTTTAAAATTAACAGTACCACTTTATCTAAAACACCATCGTTCTCCGGAAATAACGGGCCAGAAGCGAAATCTTCTAAATTGTGGTATCTTAGTTTATAATTTGGATTTTCTAACAATTTTTCATATATAGAAAGCATCTCATCTTCACTAAACAATTTTTTGGATACAGAAACCATATGGAAATACAAAGTTGACAGTTTAACTAAATCTTCATCGAAATACTTATATATCTTTTCTAGAATTTGATATTTCATTCCAATGGGAACACCCGGAACAAAAGAGGCACAATCATCACTGATCTTATTTTCAAAATGTTTTGTATTTTGATTGATATATTCTATTATGCAAACATCATCTGGTGAAGATGGTGAAGTTTGCATATAGTAGCAATCGTCTATAATTCTTACCTTCTCGATGTAATATTCTTTCCAGGTAGTTTTAACATAAGATTGTTTGAAACTTTGCTCCGAAAAGTTCTTTTTAAAAATATGACCGAATCTTGCCCAAAATCTATTTCTCCAAAAAGTATCGTCATTACACAATTTGTTTAAATGTTTATGCGTTAGAGAAATATTTTTCAGGTCACAGTCTTTAAGTTTATGTAATATAAGGTAATCTATGTCTTTATTTTTCAGCATTTTATTCTATGCTTCTTTTTTTAATTTTTCATTTTTCTAAAAATGAAACATAAATTGGAGGAAATTAAAAATAAAAGAAATGTCTGAAAATTTGGAAACCTTAATAAGAACTTTACAAGAAGCCCAAGTTGCCATTGAAATTAAACAGAGTCTACAAAGACAAATAAAAGTCTTGGAGTGTAAGTTGTATGAGGAACCAAGACAAATAAAAAGTTTGGAAAAACAATTAGAAACAATAAAGGCAGAAAATGAGAGATTAAGGAGTACTTTCGATACTCTTAAGAGAGAAAAAGGTGAATGGAAGCACAGATCAGATTGTCTCTCAAAATATATAGAGAGAAAAGGTCTTTCCGTTCCTTCATTTAGGGTTTCTTCAAGTAATTCTGAAGAATCTCAAAATAAATCCGTAAGACATGTTAATGATGAATTTATCGATTTCGAGTAGGATATTAATTTTTCGGGAACAAGCTTCCAAAACCCAAAACAGCTTCGCTAAAAATACGCTTCGCTTTCAAAACTGATAATTTAAAACAAAAGAAAGACGGAAATAAGAAAAAGAAAATGGAGAACATACCGAAATCCGTACAAGACCCTTTTTATAGATACAAAAGACACCAACTAAAAATCCATCTAACTGGAGGTGGCAATGGAAAAGTGACCAAGATCGAAAACCTGAACAAAATATCAAAGCAATTGGAGAGAACTGTTGATCAACTTTCTAAATGGTTTTCATCGGACTTGAACACACCAATTGTTCAGCTTGAAGAAACTCACAATCATGTATTAAAAGGACACTTCCAACAAAATATACTTGAGAGTTCTTTAGAAAAGTTCATCAAAGAATTCGTATTATGTTCTAAATGCAATTACCCTGAGACTATGATTAAGGTTATGGGGAAACAAAAAGAAAAAGAAAAGAAAGTAGTTTTGAAATGTAAATGTTGTGGTGAGATAAACGAAGTCAAAAATAACAAAAATAAGTTATACGATTATTTGTTGAAAGATAAGAGACTTATTGAAATTAAAGAAAGAGAGGAAATTTCAATAAGTAAAGAAAAAGAAGAAAAAGAAGAAAGAAACAAAAGTAAAGACATTACCGATTATTCAGAATTAAAGACGTTTATTTTAGAAAATAAATCGTTGGATAATCCTAAGGAATTAAACACATTGAGAGATAAATTGAGATTAACTCCAAACGAACTTGCGGGGAAAATTTCAGTATACCTCTTAGAGGACTATTTATTTGCAAAAGTTGATGCTATCTGGAGTAATTACTTCAATCACGCTTCTAGAAGTAAAATTTTGCTTGATGTTATAGCTTTTGAACAAATAAAAGAAACAAAAGAAAGAAAACGAACAGAAATTACAAAGTTATTGTTTAATTTTTACGAATTGGACTATCTATCTGAAGAGCATATCAAAGAATGGTATGAGAATTTGTCTACGGATACCAATGAAAGATTGAATCTCAAATTGTCTATTATTCCGTTTATTCAATGGTTAGAAAATGCGGAGTATGAAGATTGAAAATTTTTATTGAATCACAATTAAATGCAGAAGAACGCATTTAATTGATACATATCAAAAAGATGTATGAAAGGAAGATTCTTTTTCTTCATTATTCACAAAAATATGATACTATTCATACTTTTGCATTATTCTGCAATTTACTTACGGGTATATTGAAAATTTAAAAATAAATATATGGAAAGAAAATGGAAAAAGGGAAGAAGGAGGAAGTTGAGAAAATTAAATACCTCAAATCCAAGAGCATCACAAGCGAGAAGATAAAGGCTTGCTCTCTGGAAAGTAAAACCTTAGAAACCGAATCCTTAAAATCTCAAGATATCCAAAGTAAAAATATTACTCTCGAAACCAAAGAAAATACTCTTGTCATATCTTCAACAAACGGAAAAACAGCCATAAAAACATTGCAACATGAAGAAT
>JAKAEH010000034.1 GCA_021825955.1 bacterium
GAAGAGCAATTAAAACCGGCACCATTTTCAATTAACGATTTGGCAATTGACGGAAGTGATATAATGAAAATATTGCAGATAAAACCCGGTCCAAAGGTTGGGGAAATTTTGCAGAAATTATTTGAAGAAACTGATGAAGATTTATCTAAAAATAATAAAGATTACCTCCTCAACCGCATAAAAGATCTTGTTTAATCCGCATAAATATTTTTATGGTTCAAAATGTACTTGAGGTAAAAAACCTCACGAAAAAATTTGGTAATTTTACGGCAGTAAGCGATGTTTCTTTTTCTTTAAAGGAAGGGGAAATTTTGGGACTTTTGGGACCTAACGGCGCGGGAAAAACGACAACTATACAAATGCTTTTAAGTCTTATGGAACCGACAACCGGAACAATTGCTTACTTTGGAAAAAATTTAAAAAATAACCGGGAAGAAATATTAAAAGAAATAAATTTTTCTTCTACTTACATAAGCTTGCCATGGTTTTTTACTGTAAACGAGATTCTTGATGTTTTTGCAAGACTCTATGAGATACCGGATAAAACAAAACGCATTAATAGATTACTCGATGAATTTGAAATTAATCATTTAAGAAAAAGACAATATTCAATGCTCTCTGCCGGAGAACGTACAAGACTTTTGTTAACTAAATCTTTTTTAAATTATCCGAAAGTTATACTTTTAGATGAACCTACATCAAGTCTTGATCCGGATATTGCGGTAAAGATAAGACGTTTTTTAATCAAAGAAAGAGATGAATACAATGTAAGCATTTTACTGACATCACATAATATGGCAGAGGTCGAGGAAATGTGCGATAGAATTTTGGTAATAAAATCGGGGAAAATATTAGTTACGGGCACACCATCCGCTCTTACCAAAACGATATCGGAATGCACTATAGAATTAAATCTGAATAATCTTGAAAAAGCACGCAAACTTTTTGATTCAAAGAAAATTAATTTTGAATTAAACAAATCACGCTTTAATATAAAAATCGATGAAAAAAGAATATCCGAACTACTTTTGCTGCTTTCTAATGAAAATATAGAATATTCCGAGATATCTATTTTTAAACCGGACCTGGAAGATTTCTTCCTAAATATTGTGAATGAAAAAAATGATTAATTTTCATAGAGTACTGGCGATGGTAATTCGCTATACATATAATTTAAGACATAGTTTAGACCGACTAAGCGACATGTTTTATTGGCCGTTGCTTGACCTTTTAATATGGGGTGTAACCGGATTGTACTTAGCCCAATTAACAAATCATTCTTCAAATTACCTATACATAATTCTTAACGGTCTTATTTTTTGGATTATCGTTTGGAGAGCGCAATACGAAATTAATACAAATATTCTATCCGAATTGTGGGATAAAAATCTTGTAAATATTTTTGTGTCTCCGCTAACAATTTATGAATGGATTGTATCTTTTATGATTTTCGGCTTATTAAAATCTTTAATAAGCGTAATATTTTCGGCCTTTATTGCGTACCTCATTTACGGGTACAATATTTTTTCTTACGGTCCCGCTCTTATCATTTTTTTTATAAGTCTTTTACTTACCGGCTGGGCATTCGGATTTATAGTAGCGGGATTTCTTATAAGATTTGGTGAAAGAATACAAACACTTGCGTGGGGAGGAGTAGCAATAGTTGCGCCGTTTTCCGTTTTGTATTATCCTCTATCGGTTCTGCCAAAATGGGCACAATCGGTTGCACATTTCATTCCTTCTTCTTACGTTTTTGAAGCTCTAAGAGAAATGCTGGCAACAAAACACTTGGCAATTGATAAATTGAGTATAAGTTTTGGAATAAATATTCTTTATTTAATAATTGCTATTCTATTTTTCGTATGGATGTTTAACAAAAGCAGGAAAATGGGACTTGGAAGACTTATCTAAAATTTACTTTACAAGAGATTCTTTCACAAGTTTACTTACTGTTCCTCCATCGGCTTTTCCTTTAATTTTTGGCGAAAGATAGCCCATTACTTTTCCTATATCGGAAATCGAAGATGCTCCAGTTTGCTTTATCGCCTCTTCGACCAATGCTTTTATTTCCTCTTCACTTAACTGCTGGGGTAAATAATTTTTAAGAATCTGAAGTTCTCTTTCTTCTTTTTGGGCCAAATCATTTCTTTGGGCGTTTCTAAATTGTTCTATGGAATCATTCCTCTGTTTTGCTTCTTTTTGTAAAACGGTAAGAATATCTTCCTCGGATGCTTGATAATATCCTCCCTTGTCAAGCAAGCGGGCTCGCTCATCTTCGCTGAGCTCCGCCCCTTTTTGAATTTCATAATAATTAACAGCGGAAAGAAGCATTCTAAGAACCGATGTCTTTAATTCATCTCTTGCAAGCATGGACTGTTTTAATTCTTCCTGTAGTTTTTGTTTATTCATCCCGTTAGAAAGCTCTCCCTTCAAGATCAAATTTATGCATTATTATATTCAAATTTAAGCTAAACTTTCTAATGGGATTCATATTTTTGCTAATTTCCTAAGCACACTTATTTTATCAGTCTTCTCCCAAGGTAAGTCAAGCTCAGGCCTTCCAAAATGTCCATAAGCTGCAACTTGCCTATAAATCGGTCTTCTTAAATTAAGGTCTTTTATTATCATGCCTGGCCTTAAATCGAATACTTTTAAAACAATAGCGCTTAATTTCTCGTCCTCTATTTTTCCTGTTTGGAAAGTATCTACCAAAACAGACATGGGCTCAGACATTCCGATTGCATAAGAAATTTGCACTTCACATTTTTGTGCCAATCCTGCAGCTACTATATTTTTTGCTACATATCTTGCCATATACTGCGCACTCCTATCCACTTTAGTCGGATCTTTTCCGGAGAAGGCTCCTCCTCCGTGCTTAGCGTATCCCCCATAAGTATCTACAATAATTTTTCTTCCGGTTAAACCGGTATCTCCCTGGGGACCTCCTATTACAAATCTTCCGGTAGTATTAATCCAAAATTTTGTTTTAGAATCTATTAATTTTGAAGGAATAACTTTTTTGATAACTTTTTCTATTATTTCTTTTTTTAATTTCTCCTGGTCTATGTTTTCGTCGTGCTGTGCCGCAATCAATACTCCGTCTACTCTTACCGGCTTACCTTTTGAATATTCAATCGTAACTTGAGATTTTCCGTCGGGCCTAAGACCTTTTATGACTTTATTTTTTCTTACCTGCGTTAATCTTTTGCATAGGTTATGAGCCAAAACTATCGGGAGAGGCATTAGCTCTTTAGTTTCGTCACAGGCAAAACCAAACATTAATCCTTGGTCGCCTGCTCCCAAATTTTCTAAATCCTCCTTTAATATTTTCCCTCCCTTTCCTTCTTTATAACTATCTACTCCTTTTGCAATATCCGAAGATTGTGCGTGAATAGCAGTTGCAACACCGCTTGTTTCATAATGAAAACCATAGCGGGAATCGGTATAACCTATATCTTTAATTACATTTCTCGCAATCTGAGGAATTTCCGCGTACGCGTTTGTGGTTACTTCGCCGGCAATAAAAATAACACCATTAGTAATTAAAGCCTCAACAGCGACTCTTGAACGGGGATCTTTTGCCAAAAGCTCATCTAAAATAGCGTCTGCAATCTGATCACAAATTTTGTCGGGATGCCCTTCGGTAACCGATTCTGAGGTAAAAAATTTTCTCATTTATTTCTATTCCTTTTAAATTTTTCGCTCAGTTCCTGCCAAAGAACTAAAAGAGGAGAAGCATTAAATATTGAAGAATACGTTCCGCTTATAACTCCTATCAAAAGCGCTATAACAAACCATCTTATACTTTCTCCGCCGAAAAGAAGAAGTGCAATTAAAACCAAGACAACCGTTAAAGAAGTATTTAATGACCTGTCTAAAGTCTGGAGTATAGATTCGTTTACAATTTTTTCAAAAGGAACTCCGCTAACCCTTTTTAGATTTTCTCTTATTCTGTCAAAAACTACAATTGTATCGTGAACCGAAAAACCAATAATAGTAAGAAGAGCGGTTACAAAAAGACTATCAACCACTACTCCAAAGAAGTGACCGAAAATAGCGAAAAGTCCGACAACTACCAAGACGTCATGAATAAGAGCAATAACCGCACAAATTCCGAAACGTAAACTGCTTGCGGGTTTCGGGATTTTTCTAAAAGACCAAGTTATATATATAACAATAAAAAGTGAAGCAAGAGCAACAGCTGTGGCGGCATTTGTAGCTGTTTCCGCGCCTATTGTCGGACCTATTGATTGAAATTCTTCCTGTCTTGCTCCTTTAATAGAAGATAAATCCGAAACAAATTTTGAATCTTGTTTTTGGTCCATAGTTTGAGTCCTTACCATTACAAGATTATTCGATGTCTGAATGCTGGATACTTTTAAACCCTCCTTTTGAAGCAGAGCGGAAACAGAATTGGCGTCTTTCTGAGTCGCTTGCTTTTGTACGGAAACCGTAATTAAAGTTCCTCCGGTAAAATCAATTGATAAATTAAGCCCAAAAAGAATAAGTGAAACAATTCCAGGAATAATAACTATTAATGAAATTAAAAAATAAAAATATTTTTTGCCGATAATATTCATATTACTTATATACAACCCTTAGAAAAGTCCTTGTTACTATTATTGCCGAAAACATAGAAACTAAAACACCTATTGCAAGAACCAAAGCAAACCCTCTTACCGCACCTGTACCAAATTTATAAAGCACAGCACTTGTAATAAGAGTTGATATGTTAGAGTCTCTTATAGAAGTCCAAGCCCTTGAAAACCCTATCTCTATAGCTGCTTGAGTAGGTTTTCCTAAACGTTTTTCCTCTTTCATCCTTTCAAATATTAATATATTCGCATCTACGGCCATACCTATAGAGAGAATAAATCCCGCGATACCGGAAAGAGTTAGCGTTATTCCGTAGGGAGTTAACGAACTAAGTTTAAAAATTGCCAAAACAAAAAGCGTATAAAGAAAAAGTGCAAAGCTTGCTATAACTCCAAGTCTTCCGTACAAAATACTCATAAAAACGACTATTATTAAAAGACCCAATATTCCGGCCAGAAGGCTTTTTTCCAAAGAAGCAAGTCCCAATGTTGGGCCAACGACCTGACTTTGTAAAAGGGTAAGGGAAACAGGGAGCGCTCCTGCGTTGAGTTCTGTACTTAACTGATTAGCCGTATCCGTAGTAAAGGTTCCTGATATAACCGCGTTTCCGGCCAAAATTGCCTGTTGCACGTTAGGAGCTTCAATTACCACATTATCCAAAACAATGGCAACTATTTTATTAACGTTCCTTTTTGTTATATCGGCAAATTTCTGGGTTCCGTCGGAAGTAAAAGTTAATTGTACCTGCGGTTTACCGGTATTCGGATCGAATGTGACACTGGTTTGTTGAATATCATTACCGGTTAAGTTAGTTTTTACCGGATTTTTTAAAACCTGGGTTATGCCCAAGGGCAAAGCCGAAGAAGAAGCTACTTTAGCGCTGCCGGTTGCAGCTTCTTCCCAAAAACTAAGTTGTGCTGTGGTCCCAACAATATTTCTTGCTTGATTAAGATCGGAAACCCCCGGAAGCTCAACGATTATTCTTGACTCACCGGTTGTCAGAGTTGAAGTCTGAACAATCGGCTCCGACACTCCAAAAAGATTAATTCTTCTTTCGATAGTATCTTTTGATGATTTTAACGCATCTGTTCTTTGTCCTTGAGGGATTCCTGTCATATCCGCCCTGAAAGTCATGCTTGTTCCGCCTTCTATATCCAAACCTCTTCTAAAAGCTATCTGCCCTTTTATTCCCGCTGTCCTCAAAGTGTTATTTATATCAAAGTTTATTTTTTGTTTTATTGGGCCTATTGAAGCTAGATTTATAGAAGGGATATCAATTAAAACAGCAAAAATTGTTAATGCAATTATTAACCAAAAAAGGGTGCGGGGATTTTTTCTCATGAAAGCAAACTCTCCTCATCACCTATCAACATTACTCTGGAACCGGAAAGTATCGAAGCTATAAAAGGATCGCTTTTTTTCTTCCTAAAATCAAACTCTTCTTCTGTCATTACCGTATAGTTTATTTCTTTCTCAAGTTTTTTTTCTTCTTCCCTTATTAGAAGGGCAAGTTCCGGAAGAACAATGGTACCTACAATTAAGAAATCTACTTCATCGGGTTTATCTTTTATTCTTCTTGCAAACTTACCGGAAAACATAGCATATTTTATTTTTCCGAGTTTTACTCTGTTTTTTATGATTTCAGCACCTAATCCAAAACTCTTGGAGCCGAGTCTTAAAAGGTCATAGTAAAAAGGGTAACTTTTATTTAAAAAATAATAAACCCTGTTGGCTCTTGGCTCTCTGGACAAAATTCCTTTTTTCTCCAGATATGAAAGCTCTCTTCTTACCGCATTTATTTCATCTCCTGTTTTTCTTACCAAATCTCTTACATGAAACATGGAAGAAGGAGACGTTAAAAAAACGTTTAGAATTCTTATGCGGGATTTAGAGGTAATAATATCTGAAAACATAATTTGTTCTTTTCTGAACACTAATATACAACATAGTTAAAATGATTTTCAAGTATTAGTTTTACTTAACCGTGAGGACACCGTTTGTGGGCAGTATTTCAAACCAAATAAGGCCTCTGTCAAACTTAATTTGATTGCCACTTGAATCACTCACTATGGTTCGGCCCGTTCTGCTATCTTTTTCCCATGTTCCGTTTACCCTTTTACCGTCTTTAAAAATGACTGCTTTTCCTGTCCCTTTATCCCGGAAAAGCAAATGGACATTATTTTCGTAACCGTCATTTGCGCTTGATTCAACCATTTCCAATATTACAACGTTTTTTGCTGTTAATTGTTTATTTGTATCTCTGTCTATATGCGGTTTTCCGCCATTGTTCCTGCTGTATAGGTTTGTTTGAGGATTGTATGTCCAATCGACATAATAATCCGGGTCGCCTGTCCAAAATTCAAGATGAATACTTTGAGAAGAAGGCCTTGCCGAGGCAGGAGCGTCATCTGTAAATGCATATGGAACAAACTTTGTATCCCAAGATGTACCGTTTTTATCAACATTTGTTAAACCCCTGGTCGCCCCAAAATCCCAGAGCTTTTGGACTGTTGAATACATTGTATGCTCGGTGGCCGCCGTATGCCCAAGCCTGTCGTAGTCTCTCCAGAAGGTCGGAAAACCAATGGAAAACTGATTCATGTCGTTGTATCCCGTCCAGCCATATGTATCAAGCTGACCTAAAGCATCCGCCGGCCCCGGTTGATTTGCTCCTCCCACATGAGCGTACAAAGGACTGTTGCCGTATTCCGATATAAAATCAATAAAATAAGTTCTTGCCGATCTTACCGGACCTACTTCTCCGGCATCCTGACAGTAAAAAACAGCAAGAAAACGAGTTATTCCGCCTTCTGCAACTGCTTCATAAATTACATCCGCTCCCGATAATCCGGACTGGGGCCTTGCTCCTACGTGATTTTCAATCATAACACCCAAGGGCCTGTGCTTTAACCACCATTGCTCCTGTTGTTTGGAATATAAA
>JAKAEH010000035.1 GCA_021825955.1 bacterium
TCTATATGGTTACCATTTAAGTCGTTCCATTTATAGCCGCTTATTGAGCCTCTTTGAGTATTTGTAAATGAACAAGTTATATTTTCTCCAGGATGAAGAATTATTGCCGTATCATCTGTACCATTATAAGATACACTTCTGTTTTGATTACTTGTGCAATAAGCGTTTGTTAAATCCCACCCTGTGGTCGCATTTTCTCCCAGAGTATAATCTCCAGGGAGCAAATCATCGAAAGTTTGACTTCCTCCGTCATATAAGGTTGCCGAACCCGTTGCCTTTCCTCCAAGAACAAATCCGAAGGATTGCTCTGATTCCCTTGGGTCAGTTGTCTTTTCAAAAGTAATAGAGCCTCTCTTAACCGTATTTGTGAACGTGCATAAGGCATTTATTCCTGTACTCAAAGTAAATGTTGCTTCTGTTCCGCTTCCGCTCGTAAGCTCGTTTTCCGATTGGTCAACACAGCTGTAAGAGGTGTCATAGTTAGAAAGGTTTTCGCTTCCTCCTGCTTCCGTTACTGTATAGTCTCCTGTTCCCGAAGTAAATACCGACGAAGCTTGCAATTCCGTAACCCCATCCGCAGTATTATTTGTTGGACCTTTTATCGAGAAGTCCCATGTTGAAGCTCCGTTATCGTGCGGATCAACCACTTTTGCAATTTGGATTGTTCCAGTATCTCTTTGGTTGCAAAGAGTAAAATTGGATGTCCCATCCGGACCAACATTAACTGTTATAGGAAGGTCGTGGACTTCCGGAAGATTTGTGCAGGAATAAGGGTTTTCCTTTCCATCCAGAGCTCCTGTTGGATACCAGCCAACAAAATGATAATTTGTAACATCATTTTCACCGACTGTGTGATCTCCAGCAGGAACGGTAGGGTCCGTGCTTCCCATTACTTTGCTTCCTACTCCATCTAGTGTCCAAGTAAATTCACTGTCATCGCCTGAAACATATGTTTCATTTCCGTTTCTATCAACCATTTTGTGAACCGTTATTGAGCCCTGTCCTTGGTTTCCAAAATCTTCATCTGTTACATCTGTTCCGCTTTGCGCGTTAACCGTAAATGTGCCTCTGCCCGGAGCCGTTTGATGCCAACCGGTCTGTCCTTTTTCGGAAAGAGTATATGTACCCGGACCAAGATTAGAAAAAGTGTATGCTCCATTTACATCGGTTGTGGTTGAATCAGTTTTTGCTCCAGAAAGATTTATTGTCCATCCGGAAAGACCTGCTTCCGCAGGCTTATCCCAAACTCCGTTTCCGTTTAAGTCGTTAAATTTATGGCCCGAAATTGAGATATTTTGAAAATTGACAAATGTATAAACATAATCGCTTCCGCCTGTAACTGCGCCAAAATTATACGAAGTAGGTGTTAAAGCCGTCCAAGTAGAGGAGGTTGCTTCGGATACCCCATAGCTCCCAGGACCCAAATCAGTCCAGGTGTGACAGCCATTATCACCTGTTGTTTGTGTGTCTAGCACACCGCCATTGCCATCAAGAAGATTAACCGTCCAACCAAGTTTATTTGATTGGTCGTCCGTTGTTGCAATATCCCCGTCCGCATCAACTTTTTTGCAAGCTGTAACAGAAACATTCTTGAAGTTAACAAAATCATTTCCTGTGCTTTGGGTACCTGGATTTATTGTTATGTTCCCAGGATGAGTAATTTGAGTCCATCCAGCTTTCAAGATCTCCCTTACCTGATAAAAACCTGTTATTAAATTGTCGAATATGTAGAATCCATTTCCATCTGTAACAGTTGACGCACCAAGAACATCTGAGCAGCCTGTAAATCCAGTCAAGCATGAAACCAGCTGCATTGTCCATCCGGCTAGCTTATTTCCCAAGCTATCGTATTTTGTTCCGGATATTGTTCCCCCGACCTGTTTGTTTGTGCAGGTTACCGTTACAGAGCCGTTCGAACCAAGATTAATTCCGCTAGCATCTGCTCCTGTAGGAAGCTTACAGTCAAGAGAAGTATATTTACTTGTGTCTACTCCCGTTTCCGTGACAGCAAACGGGCCTCCAGGATTAACTGTGTATGCAGCTTGAGGATCTTGCCCTTGCCATATTGTCAAATCATTTCCTCCGTTTAATTGTGCTGTAAAATGCGTAGAGTCGTTTGTAGGGTTACCGTTTGCATCTTCAACAACTTTAAGAACCGTAATTGTGGCAACTTTTTGTTTATTTGTGCAGGTTACCAGTACCGAGCCATTGCTTCCTACGGTCACTTGTGCACCATCTGCCGGATTTTGATTTGAATCAGGAGTGCAGGAAACATATTCATAATTTGAATCGGTAAGTTCTGTAATCGAATAATTTCCAGGGTTCAAATTAAGATAAGCTGCGCTTGTTGCTTCGGAAAAGCTTTGGTCGTTTCCGCCGTTTAATTGCGCTGTAAATGCGTGATTATCGGAAGCATCCGCTCCGTCGGGGTTTAACACATTCTTTGTAACATTAATGTGTGCTTTTTTCTGTTGATTTGTGCAGGTTACGGAAATTGAATCGCCCGGATTTACTGTGAAACTTACTCCGGCATCTGCTCCGGATACTAATTTACATCCAAGTTCGGAGTAATTTGTGTCAGGAGATTCAGTAACCGTATACGATCCCGGATTAACGGTAAATTGCGCGTTAGTTCCGTAGGCAAAAGATGCTGATTGGGTTCCTACATTAGCTGTAAATGAATGCGTGTCTGTTGTAATGGGATTCCCATCGGGGTCTTTCATCACCTTACTAACTATAATTGTTGCCGGTTGCTGTCTGTTTACAACATACACATCGGTATTTTGACCCGCTACAACAGTAGGATTTGATGGGGTCATGCTATATAAAGAATAGCCTGTTGGAGGAGTATCTTCGGTAATGGTGTGTGCTCCCGAAGTTGCCGTGTAAACATAGCTTCCTCCATCTGTTAATAGCTGGGGGTTTGCTCCATCAAGCCTTACAGTAAACTGATGTGAAGTATCGGTAACTGCTTCCCCATTTAGCCCCTGGACATCTTTATGAACAGTAATCGTTCCTGTATTTAGAGTATTTGTAAACGTGCAGACAAATACGTCGTTATTGCCAACCGTTAAAGAATTGTTTGTTCCAGGGGAATAAGCTTGCCCGTTTTTAGTGCATGATAAGGAGGCGTTATAGTTTGTAAGCCCACCCGTTTCTGAAACGAAATATGTTCCAGTGCTAACTATTTTAGTTCCCGTTGTTAGTGGGGTTCCTCCATCTACTCCAGTTTGCACGTTCGCAATTTCAGTGCCGTTAACAGAAGTACCAATATTTAATGTTGTTTGTCCAGGGGTTCCAGACCATACTTTTTTTAATTCAACAGTCCCGGTCTGATTTGCTGTGGATGCAACAATACAGTCGGATGGATCAGAATTGGGTTGTGACGACGGATAAGAACAAACATCTAGCAGATTAGCTGTGCTGCCACCAACGTCAGACATGTTTACCGTACAACTTCCTACTGTATCATTTGGGTAATCTGAACCAGCAGGAAATGGATCCGTAGCCTGCACAGAAGCAGAACATGCAGATGTTATTGTAGATATATTAACAGGATTATCACATCTGTCGGGTTTATCATTCCCGCATGAATAAAGTGTTTTGCTGGAAAGTGTCGCTGGATTTCCTGAAACCGTTACGCAAAGTGCATAGTTAACTAAACCATCTCCATTTGTGTCAAACAGGGCACAAGCATCTCCTGTGTTGCCCCCTGGCCATGACCCATCATCCCAATCCCAAGAGACCATTTCGGAAGTAGGAAGACCTGTATAGTCCGCGCACATTTTGGTCAAATCTTTTTGTCCCGGTTCGTCGTTTGCTCCCTGAGCATCATTAACACACGTTGAAATAGAATCTGTAAACGTAGTAGTTGCAATAACTGTTCCGGAGCCGTCTTTAACTTGTACTGTATATAAAGGTCTGTAGGTTCCGTCTAATTGGTAAGCATAAGCAATATTTCCCTTATTGTCTGCTGTCACATTTGTTTGGAAGGAATAATTGTTAACAGATGTTATTAATAGTGTATAGGTTGCGCCTTGAGTAAATCCTGTACCTGTTATTAATGCAGTGTCGGTTGGAGCATAATCGGGCTTATCGGTTGTTAAAACTGCACTTTGCTGTGATGCTGTTTGTCCTAAATCAATTTGAGGTGCTGAAACATTTTTAAGAATTGTCATATTAACATGTTCGTTGCCAAGTGAAGATTGATTACTATTGTTAGTAGGCGTTGGGGTAGGGGTTTGATTATTTAATAAATTCTGATTGTTTGTATTGGTGGCATCGTTGGTTGCCGGCGGAGAATTATTATCAACCGGAGTTGGAGTTGCTGTAAGTGTAGATGGGTCAACTGTTGGGGTAGGGGTTAATGTTGATTGGTCGGGTGTTGGAGTTGGTGTAACAGTTACCGTATCGGTTGGTGTTGGCGTAATACTGGTAGAAGTTGGAGCAGTTGTTGGAGTTGGTGTAACAGTTGTTTGGTCCGGAGTTGGCGTTGGAGCTTGAGTTGTTTGATCTACGGTTTGCGCGTAAGAGGGTTGGGGCAATAAAACCGCGTAAGGAGTAAGCGACTGGGACAAAATCGCAACTATCGAAATAAAATTAATCAACTTTCTTAAGAAAGTTTTCTTCATTTAATAGAATCTAAACTGCCATTTGGGCCCATGTTAATTTAGATTGGTGCGATAGTACCACTCAAGTTTTTAAAATGCAATAACTTATAGTAAGATTAATATATATTAAGATTTGTATTTTTTGCGATATATAATATATGTGATTTAAATCACATATTAAGCTTGAAAATTAATATAGTTAAATAAAAGAAGGTTTTTTTAGAGAAAGTTTAGGAGATTTGGGAAGAAGAGTGAAACCATATAAAGTGTTGATGCAACCGAAATTCCCACCAAGGTTATTATTACAAGGATGTTTACAATTCTATTGTTTACATATTCACCCAGAATTTTTTTATCATTAGAAAGAATATAAAGAAAGATAAATATTGGAATAAGCAAAACCGCATTAATTGCTTGGGACACTACTAAAATAGTAATAAGCGGAAGGAAAGGTAGCATTACCACTAATCCGCCTAAAATTAAAAGTGTTAAAAATAATCCATAAAATTGAGGAGCCTCTCTAAATTTATAATTAAGTCCCGATTCGATTCCAAAAGCAGAGGTTATGACATAAGAGGTTGTTACTGGAACAATCGCTGCGCCGAAAATTGATGCATTTAAAAATCCAAATGCAAAAAGAACTGTTGCAAATTCTCCTGCAAATGGTTTTAAAGCAATTGCTGCCTGGCTTGCATCGGTTATATTTATTCCCTTGGCAAAAAGTGTCGCCGCACAGGCTACTATTATAAAGAAGGAAATAAAGTTAGTGAAAAAGCTTCCTAAAAATACGTCTCCTCTTTCGATTTTTAAGTCTTCTTTGGTAAGCTTTTTATCCACGACATAATCTTGTATGAAAAATTGTCCCCAGGGAGTAATTGTCGTTCCGATAACTGCCATAAGCGTTAAAATGTACACTCCGTTAAATTTAAAATTGTTTGGCATTACAAGGCTTTTTACGGCGTGACCAAAATCAGGATGTGCAAGTACTGCAGAAACGATATAACTTAAGTAAAAAAGCGACATGATTAAAAAGAGTCTTTCAAGTTTCTTGAAGTTTCCTTTTGTGACAAGGAGAAAAACGGTAATTATAGCAATCGGTATTGAGATAAATTTAGAAACATTAAATATAGAAAGCGCAGCCGCAACGCCCGCAAATTCTGCAGCAATGGTTCCGATATTAGAAAGAAAAAGGCAAGCCATTACAAAAGCTGTCCATTTTACTCCGAATTTTTCTCTTATTAATGCTCCTAATCCCTTGCCTGTTACAAGTCCCATTCTTGCTCCGATTTCCTGAGTTAGGGCCAGAGCAAAAGTGGTAAGAAGCAAAACCCACAAAAGAGAAAAGCCGAAGTTTGCACCGGCTACGGAATAAGTAGTAATTCCTCCTGCATCGTTATCGGCGTTTCCGGCAATAATTCCGGGTCCGAGTATCGCAAAAATTGGAATAAGAAATAAAAACCTTTTTTTAATTCCCGTAATAAATTTCATTTTCCCTTGTCCTTTCTTCGATTTTTGATAAAACTATGCCGGCAGTGATTACACCCAGCGGTTTTTTGTCGGTTTTATCGACAACCGGCAAAACTCTTAAATTATATTGACCAAATAATCTTATTACTTGGTTTAAGTCGGTTTCCGGATATACGAATTTTCTTTCCGAGACCACATCTTTAAGCTGCGCTAAGGAATCAATGTCTAATACGTCCTTTGTATATATAGTACCGACTAATTTTTCGTTGCCGTTGGTAACTAAGAATGCCTCGGGTTTAGGGGTGTTCTTATATAGACTATTATATGCTTCTTTTACAGTTAGCCCTCCGTCAAAACTAATATATCCTGTCCTCATTATTCCCCCTGCTTTGTCAGTCCCAAAATCTAGAAGTCTTTCTACTTTTTTTGCCCTTTCTTCTCCCATAAGTTTTAGTATCTCTTTTATACGTAGCGGATTAATTTTGTAGAAAAGATCGGCAATATCGGCAACATGCATTTTGGCAACAACATTTTTAAGAACATTTTCTGGTAGCTCCTCTAAAATTGCCTCCTGAGTTCTGTAATCTGTTTCTTCAATTGCTTTTGCAGCCTGACGGGCATCCAGACTTTCGACTATTCCTCTTCTTTCCCTTGATCCTAAGTCTTCGAGGATATCGGCAACTTCTGACGGATGCATATTTTTAATACTGTTCTCGCTTAAGGAGATTTTTATGTTGCCTGTTTGATAGTCAAATGCTTCAATCATTTGCCACGGCAAAACTTTAGGCTTTGTTTTTATTATTTTTTCCAAACCCAGTCTTCTGATAATCCCCGCAGCTCCTATATCTATCCCGACTACTTTAAGCTGACCGTTGTTTTCCAGCAAAATATCATTTACCCTAACCAGTCTTTTGTCATTGATGTCGATGACCTGTTTATCTAAAAGATCCTCATTTAAATAAAAATCCCTTTCGTCGAAGGGAAGAAAGGGTGCTTTATCGGAGGTTAAAATTGCTCCTTTATCCTTAATGGATAGAAAAGAAGGAGAAATTGTGATTTTCTTATCCTTCTTCTTTATGACAACCCTGGATACGCTTGGATTTGAAGAAGTTTCCTGCACGGCAAAATCAACCATTTCTCCATAAACCTTACGGTCAAAATAGACTTTTTTGTTTAACAACTCACTTAAGTAAATCATATGTTTAATTGTAGTTCTGCTCTTTTAAATGTGTCAACCCATAAGAAATTTAACCCATGTCATTTTAAAATAGAAATGTCACCCCCTACTGTCATTTGCTTTAGCGTACTTTCTCCAGGGATGGTCCGGCGGTGGTTTATAGTTTAAGGTATGGGTGGTTAAGATGATTGGTTGTTTAATCCG
>JAKAEH010000036.1 GCA_021825955.1 bacterium
GCGCCAAAATGCTCAGCCTGTTTCCTCATGTTCGCCATTAAGTCAGGCCCCTGAATACCTTCTGGAAAGCCGGGAAAATTCTCAACCAGAGTTGTTAGCATTAATTGTCCACCCCATTTACCACCAGCAACAACAAGAGTCTTTAAATCTGCTCTTGTTGTATAAATCGCTGCTGTTAAACCTGCGGGGCCGCTGCCTACTATTATTACGTCGTAAAGATTTTCCATACCAAAAAACGCGGAACAAAGCGCTAATTCGCTAAAGCACTGTCAATTTCTCTTTTAAAATTGTCTTTGCTTTGAGCGCCAATCATGGTTTTTACAACTTTTCCGTCTTTAAAAATAAGAAGGCTTGGAATACTCATTATTCCGTACTGACCCGAAATTTGATTTTCATCCACATTAAGCTTTCCTACTTTTAATTTACTCCCGTATTCTGTCGCCAATTCTTCAACAATCGGTCCGACAATTCTGCAGGGGGCGCACCACTCGGCCCAAAAATCCACTAAAACTGGGACTTTAGAGTCCAAGACTTCTGCTTTAAAATTTTGATCTGTTAGTTTTAAGTCTGCCATATTCACCTCCCTACTTAAAATACAAAAAGAAATCCTTTAAGTCAACTCGTAGTTTTTTACCCAAATCTCAGAAGACATGAATAATTAAATTATTCAATAATATTAACAGGAGCACCATCTATAAAGCTTTTTATATTTGCAATTGTTGTATCTAAAATCTCTCTTACCGCCTCCCTGCTGTTAAAAGCATTATGCGGAGTTATAACAACATTATCTTTTGTAAGCAGTACATGATTCAAAAGTTCTGTTTTAATATCTACCTGTTTTAAATATTCTGGTGATAAAAGCTCTGCTTCCTCACGAAGGTGTGCCTCTTCCTCTAAAACATCAAGTCCTGCTGCGGATAAAATTCCTTTTTGTAACCCCTCGGCAATAGCCTGTGTTTCAACCAGAGCTCCCCTTGCTGTATTTATAAGAACTGCTCCTTCTTTAAACTTACCTATATTGTCTATATTAATAATATGTTCTGTTTCCTTTGTGTGGGGCAGATGAAGTGTAACAACATCCGAATTTGCAAGAAGCTCATCAAGAGACACATATTTAACGCCTAGCGATACGAGCTCATCATCCTGCTTCCTTGAAAAAGCTAAGATGTTCATTCCGAATGAAAGGCCCAACTTACAAACATTTTTTCCTATATTACCAGTTCCTATTACTCCAAGAGTCTTCCCGTTTAAATCAAATCCCTCCAGCCCTTCGCTTGAAAAGTCTCCTCTTCTTGCCTGTTCTACAGACGGAATTATTTTTCTTGAAATTGTAAGGATTAATGCAAAAGTATGCTCAGCAACTGTATGCGCGCCGTATGTCGGCACAGTCGCAACTTTTATACCTCTTTTTTTACACTCTTCTACGTCTATATGATCATAACCCATTGAACGAGTTGCAATAAATTTTAGTCTGGGAAGCTTATCTAATAGTGCGGAATTAACCTGCGTATATATAAATGTAGAAAGAATTTCAGTGTCTTGATATTTTGAAACAGTCTCGTCTTCTAATTTTTCTTCTGTCAGAACTGCGTCATTCTGAGGAAAAGAACTCTTAATATAATCTTCTTCCCACTTCTCAAGTTCGCAAAAAACAATTTTAGGCATATTTTCTTATCCCTTAAAAATCTTTCCCGGCTTCCACGGAGCGCCTAAAAGAGGAAGTAAAAATCTGTCAAGCCCCCACCATCCGGCCACTCTCCACGCAAGTAAGAGAAAAAGCTGAAGAAGAAAAAGTAATGGATTAATACTGACTGTTCCGGCAAAGAGATAATTCATATTCATAAATGCGCCGAAAAATGCAGCAATTCCCGTAAATGCACCCAGAATAAGAGCTACGCCAACAAACAACTCTCCAAAGGAAACAACATAGGAAAACGCTTGCAAATTGTGCATCACAAACCCTTGTAAAAACTGCCCGTACCATCCGGAGACATCCGGATGAGCTCCTTGCGTTTTTGTCAGCGCTCCTGTTAAAAAACCATTTAGAGCAACTCCTGCTTTAGGACCTACCCAAACAGGATTAACTATTTTTTCAAATCCAGCAGAAAGCCATTGCCAACCTACGTAAAATCTTATCGGAAGCCACAAAAGAGAAAGTCTGGTATCGGCAAAAAAAAGAATTGAAAGTTTGGGTTCGGGTATTTCTATAACGGCAGCTTTTTTGCTCATGAAATGAGCGTATATCATTGTAAAAACTTTGTCAATAAAAATGCCGCTATTTTTCCGTTATCTTTCTCCAAAGCCAAACTGCCAAAAGAACTAAATTTACTATAACTAGTACAGCAATTATTATATGAAGAAGCGAGAAGTCCGCTACTCCGCCTATCATATGGTATCCATCTCTTGGCATAGAAGAATATTGATAATTTCTAAACATTCTAATCACCTGCCTTTCTAAACCATTGTACTAATATTTTCTGAAATTTTGCTTAAAATATTTTATTTTAAGCATTTTTCCTATTGACAAGCCTTTTTAAAAGGCTATAGAATAGCCCTATGCCAAAAAAAATAGTTAAAAAAACTGCTCCGGTTAAAGACGTTATTCCTGAACTTCCTAAAAAGCTAAATTTATCTAAACTTCCTACAAGCTTAACTTTTCTAAAAAAGATTTCAACAACCCAGATGTTAGTTCTTCTTTTGGTAGTCGCTGCTTTTCTTATAGGCGTTCTCTTTACGAAAGTTTCCTACCTTGAAAAAACACAAACAGCTCCCATTGCCGGTACAGGAACACAAGCCGGAAGCCAAAACCAAGCAACTCCTGCTCCTGGGCAAAAAGTTGATGTAGGCGTAGGACACTTCCCTGTTCTGGGAGACAGCAATGCAAAAGTAGCAATAGTTGAATTTGCTGACTTTAGATGTCCATTCTGCGAACAATACTTTACTCAAACAGCTAGCCAACTTTATAACGACTATATTAAAACCGGCAAGGTAAAATTCTATTTTAGAAATTTTGCCTTCCTAGGACCTGCATCAACCGTTGCCGCCGACGCTGCAGAATGTGCTAACGATCAAGGAAAGTTCTGGGATTTCCATGATTATCTTTACAAAAACCAACCAGCAGAAACCGATACGAGCATGTATAACACTGACACTCTTACCCAGGCTGCGGTATCACTTGGAATGGACGGCAATAAATTCAGAAGCTGCCTTGATGGCAAAACAGACGACAGCAAACAGGCAAAAGATATGTCAGACGGACAAGCTGCCGGTGTTTCAGGAACTCCAACTTTCTTCGTAAACGGGATGTCCCTCGTCGGCGCCCAACCATACAGCGCATTCAAAACACTAATTGACCAAGAATTGGCTAAACTTCAATAGAATGCCTTCCCCATCGTTTAAAAATACACTACGCCATGAGTTTTTAAATGCCTATTCTGTTTTATCAATTGCTCTAATTTCATTTTTATACTTTTCCGTAACAGTTCTTTTGTTAAATCTTCGCTTAATAACAGGAGTAATTTTTGGCAATTATTCACTGCTTTTTAAAAGCAATTTATTATCAGCTCTCATTTTTGGCTCTGAGGCTCCTCTCGGCGCTCTTAACTTCACTCTCCTAGTGATAACATCTGTTCTCGTAGCTGCAAATATCGTGGCTGTTTTTAAAAACATAAAAAAACTTAAAAAATCAGGAGGAACTTTAACAATTTCTGTCGGAGGAGGCGCTTTAATAGGTATATTTGTTGCCGGATGTTCATCCTGTGGGTTTTCGGTTTTTGCGCTTCTAGGGCTTACCGCTGCAGTCTCACTATTCCCTTTTGAAGGACTTTTAATAGGAATTTTAATAATCGTTCTTCTTTTGCTGTCATTAATTTACTCTTTAAAGACGCTCCACAAAGAGATTTACTGCAAGATTAAATAATAGTTTTTATCCCAATATTTGAATTAATACTGCGATAAGAGCTATTCCTAAAATAAAAAATATCGTTTCACTTAAGGCAAGGCCTTTTTTTGCTTTATCATGAATTTCCGGAAGAAGATCGGTTGCAGAAAGATAAAGAAAATTGGCAGTAGTTATAGAAAGCATCACGGGAATTATTTTCTGAAAAAAACTACCCACATAAAAAGCTAGAAGCGCGCCTATAACGGCCAAGACTCCTGTAATAAGGTTAAATCCGAATACCTTTCCCCTACCATATCCTTTATGAACAAGAATTCCAAAGTCTCCCAACTCGTGTGGAATCTCGTGAATAAATACTGTAGTAGCTGTTACCAAACCCAGAGGAAAATTTACCAAAAAACTTGTTGCTATTGATATTCCGTCTATAAAATTATGCATTCCGTCTCCAAATAGCAGGAATGGTGTCGGAAGCCTCATTTCTTCTTTTTCTACCTCAGGATTTTCTTCTCCGTGATGATGAATAAAAATAAAAAGCCTTTCAATTATAAAAAAGGCTGCAAAAGCTATAGTTGTCCAGATAAAAACACTTTCTCCCGCAATTGACACCGCTTCCTTCATGGTATCTAAGAAACCTGTCGCAAGAAGAGCTCCTGCCGCAAAAGAAACAAGGGAAAAAGATAGCTTCTTTATTAAATTACGCTTTATTAAAAACAGGGCAACTATAAAAAGAGACAATATTGAAGCTAAAAAAGTAAAAAATAATATTGTTATAAGCGTATTCATTTCTGACAATCCTTACAAAGGCCGAAAAACTCCAGAGAGTGGTTTTTTATTAGAAAACCATTCTCTCTTCTTATTTTATCTTCCAGGTCCAAAAGGTATTCTCCTGAAACCTCTTCTACTCTACCACAATCCGTACAAATCAGATGATGGTGATGATTTTTTTTAATTTCGTAGCGAAATTTACCTTCTCCGAATTCCAGTCTTTCCAGAAAACCGTTTCTGTAAAGGTTTTCAAGATTTCTGTAGACCGTGGCCTTATTAGTTTTGAGACTTTTTGATCTTAAAAATTCAATTATCTGTTCTGCATCTACAGGAGAAAGAGATTTTTCCAAAAAATCCGAAATTGCTCTTCTTGCAGGCGTACTTCTAAGAACCATATTCAAATAGTATATGCAACTTAGTTGCATTTGTCAAGAGAAACATTTCTGGTATAATTTATCTTTATGCAAAAACTTATTTTGGTAATTGTTTTATTTCTCCTCATTGGCCGCTCTTCTGTTTTTGCACAAGATAAACAAGTGGCTCCTGAGCAAAAATTTTACAAAGCAGTTGTTGAGCAAATTGTTGAAAGCGGACAAAAAACTGTAGAAAATCAAATTTTTTACTATCAAACGCTGCGGGTAAAAATTCTGGATGGCTCCATGAAAGGCAAATTCACTATTATCCAAAACGGAAAAGACGTTCAGATAAATAAAGACCAGCTGGTTTCCAAGGGACAGGAAATAATTGTTTCTAAAACCATTTTCCCCAACGGAACTTCCTCCTACTCTATTTACGACTATTACAGATTAAATAATCTTTTAATAACTCTTGCTATCTTCTTTATAGCAATTATTATTGTTGCCGGCGCAAAAGGCTTTGGCTCAATACTGGGCATGCTGGTAAGCCTTGGAATAATAACTTTTTATATACTCCCTAATATTTTAAAAGGACAGGATCCGCTTACCATAACTTTAATTGGGTCGTGCGTTATATTAGTTTTAACAACCTATCTTGCCCACGGAATAAGCAAGAAAACTACAGTCGCAATTGCTTCCACTCTGATATCTTTATTCCTGGCAGCAGCCTTTTCCATACTCGCAATTAAATTTAACACTATAACAGGTTTGGGAAACGAAGATGCTTTTACCCTCCAAATAGGGTCAACGAGCATAATTGACCTAAAAGGTCTTTTTTTAAGTGCGATTATCATTGGGACATTAGGAGCTTTAAACGACGTAACAACAACTCAGGCAGCAACTGTTTATGAACTAAAAAAAACTGACATAAAACTTAAATTTGAAGCCTTGTTTGTTAAAAGCTTGAATATAGGCAAAGAGCATATTGCATCGCTAATAAATACCTTAATCCTGGCTTATGTAGGATCCTCTTTTGCCGTTTTTATATTTCTTTTGCTCAATCCGAATCATCTTCCCTATTGGGTTATTTTCAATAATGAGATTATTTCCGATGAGATAATCAAAATTGTTGCCGGAAGCTTTGGCCTTCTATTATCGGTCCCTATTGTTACTTTTATTGCAAGTCTTGTGTTTGAAAAAGAGAAATTTAGCTGAGGATAAAAAACTCTTCAAATTTTTCGCTTGCGTCTTCCCATGTGACGGTTACAGATTTTACCTCCGATAAAAATGGGCCCTTCTCGCAAATCTTTATTAGCTTTTCTATATCCTCTTTTAAACCCTGCGCAACAACTTCTACCCTACTATCAGAAAGATTAACAACAAATCCTTTAAGACGAAGCGCTAATGCATTTTTTTTAACAAACTGCCTAAAGCCTACTCCCTGCACAAAACCTGATATAAAAACGTGAGCCTGCATAATTATTTATTTTTGAGCTTAGAAGATGATTCGTTTTTTAGCTGCTTCATTTTCCATAAGAAAAGAGCTATTTTATTGTCTGCATTTGAATCTTTTACAAAAGAAAGTGCTCTTTCCAAAATAGCGCGATGATTTGTTTTTGCTAAGCGAATCCACATACTTCTATGTTTGTAATCATCCATTTCCTCGGAAAGCCAAATGCCAAACGACTGAAAATCGCGGGAAATATATTTGTCTTTTGTGGGATCAAAATTTTTGAGGATTTGAGAAACTTTTTTCATTTGGTATTAAAACGGTTCATCGCCTTTTCCATTCCCTCTTCCAAAGCATCTTCCAGCGCTTTTACCGTTTTTTTTACTATTTCTCTTGTTTTACCTCGTTCGCTCTCCGAAAACTCACCTAACACAAAATTATCAATTTGCCTTATTTTTTTACCCTGTACCTTTTGATGCTGAGCACCAATTCCAATTCTAAACCTCCAAAATTTTTCTGATTTTAGCTTTTCTATAATTGATTCTACTCCTCTATGCCCTGCGGATGAACCGCCAAATCTAATTTTCATAGCTCCCAACGGGATATCTACTTCGTCATGAACAATCCAAATATCGGAGGAATCTATTTTATAGAAATTTGCAATCAACTCAACTGCAATGCCCGAGTCGTTCATGAAGGTTTGGGGCTTAACTAAAACTGCTTTTTGTTCTTTTCCTTTCTTTGGCTGCCAGATAACTTCTGCTATATCTGCCTTAAATTTCTTCTCTGTTTTAAATGACTCTGTTGCAGAATAATCTTTGAGCAAAGCGTTTACTACGGCGAATCCCAAATTATGTCTTGTTTTTGTGTACTTATCGCCTGGGTTTCCCAATCCTACAATTAATTTCATTTTTCCTATTTTACCATGTTTAATGCACTAATAGAGTGTATCAATTTATATACTAAAGTATATTAATATATTACGA
>JAKAEH010000037.1 GCA_021825955.1 bacterium
GGTTTTCCAAAAGATTGTTGCAAGCTTTAAACCTCCTTCGGGTTATTGATTTGTATCTATTGTTCCTCCCCATTCCACAGAGGTAAATCCAATTCTTTCCGGTGCTTTCGCCGGAAAATTAAGCTCGGGTACGGAAAACGGTTTATAAACGGGTTTGAAATACACGAGGAATTCTATTTTTGTATTGGGTTGGGGTATTATTTCTACATTATCGATTCTTTCTTTTTCGTTTTTATCAATTACGGAAATAAAAATATACGGTGAGTTCAAATTATTTATTTTGGGGAGCCAATATGCGAGGAATTCTTCCTGTTCGGGTTTGATTAGGCCGAGTTTTGAGGTAATTTCCTTTAATTTTTCCTCGGCATTATTTTTATCAACAACAAATCCCTCTTTTGGTGCGTTAACTTTTGTAACTGAGGATTCGTAATAAAGTTCTTTATATGTTCTCCCATTATCTTCAATGTTTCCATTTGGATGGGCAAGTACATTCCAGCCTGATTTTGTATATGCAGGAATACTTTCTACGATGCTTCCGGGAGTATTTATTTTTACATTTACCAAAGTATCTTTTGTGGGATAAAGATAAATTACCGGTTTACCCAGACAAAAGACACCGTCTATTCCTCCTGTTAAGGCTTGGTTACTGCACCAACTGTCTGTAACGGAACAATTGGCGGGACTTTTATTTATTCCCGTTGTTACGCTTACGCACTGTTTGTTTTTGCATTCTACAAGAAATTGGGCGCAAAGGCAGTTAGGGTCAGTGACCGGTAAACCGTCGTTTACCTGGGCGGGTTTACCATTATCATGATTGCAAGCCGTATTTGGGGTGGGAGTTGGGCTTGGAGTTGTAGCCTTTAGCCCTTGTAATTGTAAGCTTTGATTAGAATTTGCTGGCTGAGAGCTATTTTGGACTATTGTAACAGGTTGGGTTGGGTTTTGCGGTAAAGAACCATGAAACGTAATGGGTCCTCCTACAAGAATAAAACTGGCAATGATAACAATTGCAAGTACTAATAGCTCTATTCCTCCTTTTTGAGAACGCATATAACTATAATACAATATTTTTCATTTTCCATCTACCGTTCATTAAGAATTCCAAATAAGCAAATGATAAATATGCAAATAAATGAATTAAGTATTAAATAATTTAAATATTCATTTGGATTTTGCTTATTTGCATATTTGCTTATTAATCCTAAATACTATTGGCAAAGTTTTGTAGAAATTTGCGAGAGTATAGATGAAATTTGTGTTGCATCCGGAGCGCTGTAATAGTCATCGGGTGAACTTGCTACATTTCTCATCATAGTCTGGAGCTGGGTATTTAAAGAAGCATCGCTTCGGTCAACATATGCAATTGTAAAAATACGTATTCCTTCCTGTTTGATTTGTGCTGCGATTTGAGTGGGGTCTTGGTCTTTAGCGAAACATCTGTTTCCGCCGCAGGCGGCATTTCCTGCTGCATTTTCCGGTACTCCGTCCGAAACAAAGATTAAAGCAAATTTATAATTTGGAAACTTAGGAGTTTGTGCATCCAATTTCTGTTTCGTGAATATAAAAGCATTTTTTGTATATGTCCAGCCGCTGGCTTGCATCGAGTTAACATCTCTTGTCATTTGATTTTTTACATCTTTGAAATACGATAGAGGAATAACATCCGAGGGAGTGTCGCTGAATTTCTGCATACCTACTACAGAAGTATCTGTAAATCCGTTTATAAATGTGATTAAGCCTTTTTTAAGTTCGGGAAGTTTTTGTCCGTTAGACATAGAGCCTGAGTTGTCAACAAGAAAATCTACTCCCAGTGTCTGCCCGCATTGTTTTTGAATAAATTGTATAGGTTTAAGCTGCAGGCTATTAGAACTTGCGGATGAAGTCGGATTTATCGGAATGTTTTGCACATCCTGGTTTTGAGGTAAGGATTTAATTGAATTGGGGAATATTCCATTGGCTAAAAGGGCTCCGGCCCCTACAACAAGAAAAATTAATAATAAAACAATCTTGAAGCCTGAAGAGTTATTTCTTTTCACAAAAATATCATAACATAATAATTTTTAATTTAAAATTTTTAATGAATTTTTATTTTCTAAATGTTTAAAAATTAAATACTTGGAATTTGATTAGAAATTAAGAATTAGAAATTAGAAATTCTAAAGCAAAGCTTTGGGCTTAAGGGGCTACTTCTTGCCAGGTATAATTGGTTTTTCTTATAAAGTAGGGAACATTAAGCATGAAGTCCGGTCTTGAATGGAGTGAGACTACCGGGCAATAGGCATCATTTCCGCAAAGGTCTCTCTGATTCTGGAAAGAACCTCCTCCTAGGGCCGCATTCACTATTACGGAACCTGAAATATTCAATCTTTGGTCTGCGCCTGTTGTACAATCGCTTGTTCCCTGGATAACAAAGTTTTGGTCTGCGCTGTATATTCCTTCCAAGTCGCTGGCTGTAGAAAGATAGCTAGATTCTCCGACTGTTTTGTCAACATATATGCTTCCCTTTACGGAAAATATTACAGTCGAACCTACGGGAACATGAATTTGAGTATTAATAGTAAGATCACCGTTAACCATTATTATGTAATTCTGGTTTGCAGGAAAAGTATAGGAAGCAGGACTGCCAGCACCGGTTAAGGTCAGATTTCCATTTGCTATGTAAATACCGTGTCCAAGAGAAGATGAAAGTTGGCAATTGGTAAGCCCGCCAAAACTGCAGTACGAAGAATTAGAAACAATATCGGTGGGAGTTATATTAGCCTGCTGCGCAATGGATTGTGTATAAGCATACGATGTCTTAATAAGACCTCCAACTGAGCCGGGAGCAAAGCTTTCCGGATAAGAGGCTCCTCCCGAGACCCAATTATTTACCGAAGCGCTGCCTTGACCAAAATTGGCAGAGCCGTTTCCTGTATAGACTACCCCTGGAGATCCGCCGGTACTTGGAACAGAAGCATATGCTCCTCCGCTGCAGGAAAGGTTTGCAGTTGCAGGAATAGGATTATCAAAAGTTGAACCTCCACCTCCGCCCCCACCGCCTCCTACGCCGCTGTTATTAGATGAACTGAAACCTCCATCAGCTCTTATATCTCCTCCGCCCGAGCCCTGTACCCATGGAATACTATTGGAGATTCCAAAATTAAGATTTTGTATGCTGTCTCCGACACAAGTTCCATCCAGAGAACCCGTAGCCGCACATCCCGGTCCAACGGTTACAGAGAAGGAAGGAGGAGGTCCGTTAATAGGTATGGTCATAATATAGCCGGTGGGTAACGAAGATGAATAAGAAACAGAGTAGGTTCCGGCGGGAAGTCCGGAAACAGTATAGGCTCCGGAGGTCGGATATGTTATGCTTCCTCCGGAAGAAGTTATGGTTATTGCTCCTGCATAGTTTGAGTCACCTGCATCAAGCTTTTTATTTTTATTTGCGTCTACGAACACATTTCCCGATACCGTATACGTTATTCCCGGAGTGGGAGTAGGAGTGCTAGTTGGAGTGGGAGTAGGAGTACCTCCGCACAAAGTACAATCGGTTCCGCATGAACCCGAAGCACAGTAACCTGTACAGACTCCGCTTACGCACTGCGAGCAAGTAACTTGAGGGACAAAACAGACCAAAGGAGTTGGTGTTGGAGTGGGAGTACCTCCGCCTGTTGGAGTGGGAGTACCTCCGCCTGTTGGAGTGGGAGTACCTCCGCCTGTTGGAGTGGGAGTCGCACATCCTGTGGTGCAGCTAATATTGCTGTAAGTATAGTAATTGCAATATATTCCCGAATAACCGTATCCGATATTGCATGTGCCGGTACAGCCGCCGGCGGCGCATGCATTGGCCTGTTGAGGGGAAGAAAATAAAAATAATGCTCCTAAGAATAGGAACATCAGGGAAGATAATAAGCCTATCTTTATCCTCATTAATTTAATCTTAACACTTAATTTTTTAAATTGTCAATGCTCTACTCAGATTGGGGAGTATAATAATTTAAAGAATAAATATCTACCTCGGAATTTGGATAAACAACCGCAGTAGAAGGAATTGTTCCGTCCTTAGAATATAATGAATCTTTTAAATTGTAGGTTTTTATAATTCCATTCGGCAAAAGAAGTATTATCTGTTTTCCGTCTTTAGATAGAATTACGGACAAATAGGTTCTTTGTACTGAAGAAGGAGGAGTGACAAATAGAGACTCAAATGGTGTGATATTCTTACCGTTCAAAAACTGAACTCCCCAGCTATTCGAGTCATTATCGTAAGAAAAGTACATTCTGTTTTCTTCGGGTCCACCTCCAAGCATTAGTCCGCTGGGTATATAGTCTTTTCCCTCTATAATTTTTAAAGCAAAGTTTATCTGTATCTGTGAGTTGCTGGTAAATTCGGAGTTTACAATTCTTGTATAAATCGGTTTTTTCCCGCTGTTTAAAACTTTCGTGGGATTTTTGCAGGTAACAATCGAATTTAGAATTATACTGTTATCATTTGGAGGGGTACACGCGGACAAATTCATTATGCCGTTATTAAAAAAAGTAATGTCATCTTGTGAAGAGGTGCTGCTTTGATAGTTATTTAAAATTTGCTGTTGCGGAAGAAAAGAAAGAGCGGGAAAAATAGAAGAAAGAGGAATCAGATTAAAGTAATTAAAAGTAGTTAAAGTAATAATTAAAAAAAGCAAAATCAGAAAAAGTTCAAAGAAGCCGGTTTTTATAAAATCAAATATACTTTCCTTTTTTTCTTCATTCGGCCGGGTGTCAACAGGAGGCTGTAAAACTGGTGCCTGCGTATTTTGAAGATTTGTGGGCGGTATTACTTCCATAGAATTATAGTAGAGCAATGGCTTGACAGATGTCAAGGAAATTTTTATTTAAAATTTGAAAATTCTAGTGAATTTTAAGATATTTAGCGTTTAAAAAATTATAGTATTTGGATTTGACTAAAAATTAAGAATTAGAAATTATAAATTAATAAAATATTGTATACTAATTTTATGGAACGTTATCTGAAATTAATTTTTTCTTTTTTTCTTCTTGCGGTATTTTTGTTTGAGGGTCTGGGTATTAATAATGGTAGGGAAGTGGCATACTATTTTATTCTTTTAATGCCTTTTTTTCTTTTCATGCCTCAATTTGTCTTAAACACGGGTAAAAAGATTCTTTTTCCATTAAAATTTACCGTTCTTTGGTTGTTATTTGTTATATTTTCTTTAGCATCATCAATCTTCTCGGTTAATTTGCAAAACTCCTTTCAAGAGTTATTTTTATATATAGCTCTATTTCTCATTTTTATCTTCGTTTTTAATTACAAAGAATTGATACGAAGTACTGTACTATATTTAATTTTTGTTCTTTCTTTTATTTTTTCAATTTTTTCTTTATTTATTACTTATTTTGTTTCTCAGAATTCATTATTTTCTATTCCAATTGATTTAGCCGGCCAGGGATACCAATTTATATATTCTACAGGAGGACATAATCATCTGGGAGATTTTCTGCTTTTACCCCTAACAGTACTTTTATTTTGGTTTTTAGGCCGAAAGCTTAAAATGGAGAATCTGTTTTTATTATTGTTTTTTATTCCTTATTTTATTTTTTCCTACTCCCGTTCGGCATATTTAGACTTGGCCTTAATAACAATACTTATTTTTTATGTTTTATTTAAAGGAGGTCAGCTAAGATTAAAAAAGAATTTTATATTTTATATTTTAAGTTTCATGTTTGTAGCCGCTTTGGCAATTCTAGTTTTTGCCGTTCCGGCTGATACAAAAAAGACACCTTTTTTAAATTCTATAAACCACATTCTTCAGGAAAAATATGATTTAGGAGGCAAACATTTTTTTGCATATAGAAATTATTATGCTACAGAGGGGCTTTTTTCCTTGACAAACAAACCGCTATTTGGTGTGGGTCCTGGAAATTTTGAATATGCGTCACAAAAATATATGAATAATCCGGTAGAATTTGCCCCGACAACGCACAATTTATTTTTTGATGTGCTTACCGAGAACGGTTTGTTGGCAGAAATTGTTTTTTTGTTACTTTTTCTACAAATGTTTCATTTAATCAAAAACCAAATCTTCAATCATAAATCACCTGCCCACAATGCTTCGTATAGTGATGCAGGCGAGTCAGCAATCAGCAATCAGCAATCAGCAATCTTCGTTTTTCTTTTCATTGTGATGTTGCTAAATTTTCAAACAGATTACACTTTCCTTATGAGATCATTTTATCTATTATTTTTTGTCGTTGCAGGAGTAATTTATAGCGAAAAACGTATTATTGAAATAAAGTTTTTGATTCCTGTGTTTTCTTTAGTTTTGTTTTTAATATTCAATTTAATAATTCTTAGTAATCTTGCCTTATCCAAAAATAATTACCTTTTAGCTTTTTACTCATATCCTCTTAATAAAGATATTTATCAGCCTCTAATTAATAGTCAAATAGCAATCGGCAATCGGCAATCGGCAATCGGCAATCTAAATTTGTATACTAATTTATTTAACGGGGATCCGGATGTGCTTAATTATGCGGGAAATATATATTATAGTTACTTTGGGCAAAAAGACTCCTTAGTTTTTTATAATAGGGCATTCACTGCATATAATTTTGAGGACCCGATTTTAATAAAAAGGATTTATGAAATAAAAATTACGTTTCAAGGACAAAAAAAAGCAAGAGAATTTGCAAATAAGTATTTCTTAAAATTATCAGGGGTAGACAAAAATTCTTCGTATTATCAAATCTATTATGGATACAGAATTGCAGCGCTTAAAGTCTGCTTGGAGATATACAATAAAAGCTGTCCTTATTCCTTATAGTAATTAACATTTATAAGGTGGGCCGTGAGCACCTGTTGTGCAGTGATAAGTGCCACATTGGCAACAGTTACTGCCGGAAATGCCTGTCCAATAGCAGTTAGCGAGAATATTCTGATCAAGTTGGAAGAAAAGGTTTATTTTAATTTTTTCTTTTTTTATTACAGGTTTAATATAATAAGCTCTTTTATACATATTTATTTTATTATTGATACGGTAATCAGATCAGGTAATTGGCCGTTGGAAGTACCACCATTATAAATTTGGTCGATAGAAATAGTTTCCCCGGGTACTAAGTTTGCTGCTTTAACCTGAGTTGAAGTTCTTCCTCTTACGTCAAATACCTGTAAGCTATTCCATTCATCCCGACTTAATGCAAAACCCCTTATATCTTTTCCTCTAGTACCATTAAGAGTTATAAAAGCACTATCACTTGCGGAAGGAGGATTAATAGCAGATAAAACTCCCGTTATTGTAACGGTAAATACAACTTTTTGATTTGCATAGGCTGGCCAATTTACGCTTGAGGCTAAAAGTTTGGGATTAATCGCAAGTCCATTAGCGGTAGAAGGGGTTGGAGACGGGGTTTGCGAAACTATCGCTTGGGAAGGAATTTGCTGGCCGGGTTTAT
>JAKAEH010000038.1:0-1777 GCA_021825955.1 bacterium
GAAGTTGCTTTTACAACTGCAATCGTAGAAATTTTAGAAAGTCTTTTCATGAATTCTTCTGTTAATTCGGGTTCTAATCCGTGAGTCCAAAACTGAGGCGGGCCTTGTTTTAAATAATTATTAAGACTTGGCGTCTCATTCTTTAAATGTCTTCCGGTGCCGTCGTCTCTTATATCAATTTTTAAATTTGTAGTTATTTCAAATATAGACTTAACGTCTTTTGTAGATATTCGCTTTTCCCAAATAATTTTTTTACTAACCGGGTCATAAATATTTGCGCCTCCTATAAGTATGCAGTAGAAGTTAATTCCTAGATCTTCTATTATTGGCATCGTGTGCCAAAGCGGTCTTGAAGTAGCAAGCCCGATTTTTATTTTATCGTGAGCTTTTATTACTGTTTCTTTAACTTTTTTTGTAGGCATTGCTTCGGGGTCGTTTATTATTGTTGTTCCGTCAACGTCAAGCATTAATGCTTTGTATTTTTTAGCTTTTGGAGATTTAGAGGTTGATGATTTCATCTCTTCCTTCGCCTGTTGATATATATTTAATTTTCACTCCTATCTGTTTTTCAATTTCTTTTAAATATTTTCTTGCATTTTCCGGAAGCTCATCATAATTTCTCAGCCCTTTTGTAGGTTTCATCCAACCCTTCATAGTTTTATAAACAGGTTTTATTTTAGAAAGAAAGTTTGTATCACCCTCCACATACCCGGATTTTTTTCCATTTAAAGAATATCCGGTGCAGATCTTAATAGAAGAGAAATTATCAAGAATATCCAGTTTGGTTATAGCAACTTCTGTAAATCCGTTGATTTCGGCAGCAAAACGGATAAGTTCCGCATCAAACCATCCGCATCTTCTTTTTCTTCCTGTAGTAGCTCCGTATTCCTGTCCAACTGTAACAAGTTTTTCACCCGTTTCGTCGTTTAGTTCTGTTGGGAAAGGGCCGGAGCCGACTCTTGTTGTATAGGCCTTGGCAATTCCTATTATGTTATCTATTTTTTTAGGAGAGATTCCTCCGCCTGCAGTTGCTCCTCCGGATAATACGGTAGATGCAGTTACAAAAGGATATGTTCCCCAGTCATTGTCTAGAAATACGCCCTGTGCCCCTTCGAAAATTATATTTTTTTTATTATCAACTGCTTTTTTTAACATTGGGTAAACCTCCACGACAAACGGTTTTATCTTTCTGAAAAACTCAAAATACTGTTTTTCAATTTCTTTTTGGAAAAGAGGTTTTTCTCCAAGCGCAATTAATATTTTATTTTTTACCAAAAGTTGGGTTTCAAGTTTTTGGGAAAAAACATTTTTATCAAATAAATCTCCGAGTCTTATTCCGTTATAGCTTACTTTATCCGAATAAGCAGGACCAATTCCTCTTCCCGTTGTTCCTGTTTTTGAAGTTCCTTTTGCTTCTTCGTAAAGTTTATCTAAAAGCTTGTGGTAAGGCATAATTAAATTACACCTGGGAGAAATAAAAAGCCTTCCCTCAAGATTTATGCCCGCTTTTTTTAGAGTTTCAATTTCACTTATTAAAACTTCAAGGTCCAGAACTACTCCGTTTGCAATAATAGCTTTAGTTTTTTTATAAAAAACACCCGAGGGAATAAGATGCATTGCGAATTTTCCGTATTTATTTTTTATTGTGTGGCCTGCGTTGTTTCCTCCGTGGTATCTGACAACAAAGTCGGATTTTTCGGCGAGCACGTCGATGATTTTGCCTTTACCTTCATCGCCCCATTGGGAGCCGATAATTAAGCTAACAGCCATAATAACC
>JAKAEH010000038.1:1877-7428 GCA_021825955.1 bacterium
GTTTGTCCATTTCACAATGAAAAAAGTCCTTCTTTCATGGTTTCCCCGGAAAGACAAATATGGCATTGCTTTGGCTGTCAAAAAGGAGGAGACGTTTTTACATTTTTAATGGACTATGAAAACATGGAATTTCCAGAGGCTTTAAGAGTATTGGCAAGAAAAGCGGGAGTTGAACTAAAAACTTATAAATTTGATAACGAAGCTTACTCGGAAAAAGAGAAAATCTATAACTTGAATAAACAGGCACTAAAATTTTATCAATATGTATTATTAAAACATCCTCTCGGAAAAAAAGCACTTTCTTATTTAATACAAACAAGAGGAATGAGCGAAAAAATTATAGAAAACTTTTCTTTAGGTTTTTCCCCAAGTTCGGGTTCGGCCCTTTCTTCATATTTAATAAATAAAAAAGGATATAAAAAACAGGATTTATATTTGGCAGGAATTTCTTTTGAAAACGGAGGAAGAACAGTCGATTTTTTTAGAGGCCGTTTAATGTTTCCGCTTACTGATCATAGAGGGAATATCGTAGGTTTTTCGGCAAGGATTTTAGAAGAGAATACAGATACGTCAAAGTATATAAATACAAAAGAAACAAGTGTTTACCATAAAGGAAGTTTATTTTTCGGATTAGATATTGCAAAAGAAGAAATAAAAAAACAAGAACAGGCAATTTTGGTTGAAGGGGAATTTGATGTAATATCCTGTTTTAAGGAAGGAATAAAAAATGTTGTTGCCATCAAGGGCACCGCATTAACGGAAAATCAGGTAGCTCTTTTGTCCCGCTTTACTCCTAAGGTAACCCTTTGTTTAGACATGGATGAGGCAGGATTTGAGGCCACAAAAAGAAGCCTCCCAATTCTTGAAAAAAAGGGTTTAACAACAACGGTGGTGGTTATTCCGAACGGAAAAGACCCCGACGAATCGCTTAAAAAAGATTCGGCTTCATTTAAAAAAGCTTTGAAAGAAGATAAAGGCGTTTATGATTTTCTAATAGAAAAACTTATAAAAGAGAATGATTATAAATCTGCGGCCGGAAAGAAAAAAATAACCGATGACCTTCTTCCTTTATTGTCCCAAATCTCGAATGAAATAATAAAAGAGCATTATCTAAAAAAATTAAGTAAGGAAATAGACACTTCCTACGACAGTCTTAATAAGCAAACGGAAAAAATGTCCAATGGAGAAAAAGAAGAACCCGTTGCCGTTTCTTCCAAAGTGCAGAGAAAAAGAAGAGAAATACTGGAGGAATATATGCTTGCTTTAATAATTCAGGCTCCAAACGTAAGCGATGCTTTAGAAAAAGCAAACGATGTTTTGTCGGATTTTAGCTTTGAAAGTCCTTCTTATCAAAAAATTATCGATTTTATTAAAAATCTTGGAAAAAGTTCTTCTATTGATGGAAAGAAAATATCAAAAGGGCTTCCAAAAGAACTTGAAAATTCTTTTGATGCCTGCTTTCTTCTTCCTTTGCCAATTTTTTCAAACGAAGAAAAACATCTAGAAGAACTTATTAAAGTTGGTAACGAACTTTTTGCTCTTGGGTTAAAAGATAGAATAAAAATTCTTTCTGAAAAAATGGAGAAAAATAATGAAAATCCTGATGAACTGGAAAAATTAAACAAAGAATTTTTAAAGCTTACATCTCTTTTGCCGAAAACATAATCGTGCGGGTTCCATTTACCCCCATTAAGTGGTAGAATATACGTTACCTATGAAGCAAAAAATGCCAAATATTTTACAAGATATAGTTACTTCGGCAAAGAAAAGAGGCTACATAACACAAGAAGAAATTTTGGGAATTTTTCCTCATCCCGAAGAGCATATCGTTGAATTGGACCAGCTTTACGATAAACTGATGAAATCCGATATCGATGTTTTTGAGTCGGTAGCCGTTGACCAGGATAACGAAAAACCCATAGAAGACCTGGAAAAGGAGTTAGAGGCTTTAACAGTTTTAACAGAAGGAACAGTTTCGGATCCCGTAAGGATGTATTTGAAAGAAATCGGAAGAATCCCTCTTTTAAATTTTGATCAGGAAATTGAGCTTGCAAAAAAAATTGAAAAAGGAAACGAGCATGCAAAAAAAACTCTTGTAAACTCAAACCTAAGACTTGTTGTTTCTATAGCCAAAAAATATGTGGGGAGAGGACTTACTCTTTTGGATTTAATCCAAGAAGGCAACCAGGGATTAATAAGAGCTGTTGAAAAATATGATTGGAGAAGAGGTTATAAGTTTTCTACATATGCAACTTGGTGGATAAGGCAGTCAATAACAAGGGCAATCGCGGACCAGGCAAGAACAATAAGGATTCCCGTTCATATGGTAGAAAATATAAATAGATTTTTAAGAGCTTCAAGAAAATTAATGCAGGAATTAGGCCGTGAGCCAACCCCCGAAGAAGTTGCAAAAGCTTTGGACATAGACCCCGACAAGGCTTTGGAGATTATAAAAATTTCCCAGGAACCGGCAAGTTTGGAATCACCTGTCGGAGACGAAGAAGACTCCCGTTTGGGAGATTTTATTCATGATACTTCTGCACCGACTCTTTTTGATACCGCTTCCAGAGAATTATTAAAAGAACAGGTTGAACAAGTTCTTTCGACTCTTTCAGACAGAGAAAAAAGAGTTTTAGAAGAAAGGTTCGGTCTTAAAGACGGAAGGCCGAAAACTTTGGAAGAGGTCGGAAAAATGTTTGCGGTAACAAGGGAAAGAATAAGGCAAATCGAAGCAAAAGCTCTAAGAAAATTAAGACATCCATCAAGAGGAAATAAACTTAAGGATTATGTGGGCTAACATGACGGAATCTTTAAGAGATTTAACAGCGGAAGAAATAGGAGATTTAGTAAGGCGTGGAAGGCCCCCTATAAGAATTATCGGTTCTCAGAACGGAAGTATTGAATATGCAATTCCTCCGCAAGGAGCTTCATTTTTCGGAACAAGAAGAAAAACTCAACAGGGAATTGAGTTTTTTTCCCAAAATGGCCAAAGCATTGGGTTGGCAGAGCATATAGAAGTAGATGTTAAAGAAGCAGCAAGAATAGACGAGACAAGAGATAACGCTTTGAGAGAAATTGGAATAAGACCCATCCGCTAAGTTTAATTTAAGGGTTGGTAATAAAGTAAAACGTTCCCCGAATTAAAAATTCTTGTTTTTAAAAGATTAAATTTAATTTTCTTATTTAATCCGACAAACAGAACATTTCCTGTTCCTAAAACAACAGGATTTACCATAATTCTAACTTCATCTAAAAGATTATTTTCGAGTAAACCTATGCACAAGTTATTACTGGCTAACAGGGCCATATCTTTTCCCGGTTTTTGTTTTAATTTCTTAATTTCTTCAACAAGATCTCCTTTTATTAATGTTGTATTTTTCCAGTAAGTTTTTTCTTCAACACTCTTAAGCGTTTTTGAAAAAACTACTTTCGGAGTAAAATTTAATTTTTCTGCTACAAGAGGGTCTGTCTTTCTTGCATCTTCCGTTGGCCAGAAATCTTCCATTAGCTGATATGTTCTTCTGCCAAATAAAATAGTATCGGCTTCGTTTAATTGTTCTATTGCAAATTTATTAAACTCTTCATCTACATTGTGCCACGATAAATCATGGTCCGGTCCTTCAAAATATCCGTCGAGGCTTACCATCATAAACAAGAAGATTTTTCTCATTAATTTTTATCGCTCTCCCATGGGGCTACAAGCTGGAAAAATTTCCGGCCTCTTCATAGGTTTGCATTTTCAGCTCCCCGCCCAAAACGGAGTGGTAAAACTCCATTGCTTGTTTGCAATTTCCGTTAAAATTAAGATAAGGATTTAACTGTATCATTGTTTATTTCCTGCATTTTTTAATTCATTTATATCAATCTTTTTCATTTTCATTAAGGCGTCCGAAGTTTGCGAATTGTTTAAAAATTCTCCTAAGTTTTTTGGGATAATTTGCCAAGAAAGACCAAATTTGTCTTTAAGCCAGCCGCATTGCTCAGCCTCCGGCACTGCAGACAGTTTTTCCCAAAAATAATCTATTTCTTCCTGGTTCTCGCATCGAACAACAAAAGAAACTGCCTCGGTGAATTTAAATATTGGACCTCCGTTTAATGCATTAAATTCTTGGCCATCGAGTTCAAACGACATTACCATCACACTTCCCTTAGTCCTTCCGGATGCCTTTGCAGACGCTTCATCATATCGCGATGTTTCTAATATTTTTGAATTTTTTTTATCTGATGGAGAACCGGAAAAAACAGAAACATAATAGTTAACGGCTTCTTCCGCATTATCATCAAACCATAAGAAAGGAACAATTTTTTGCATAAACATTACTTTAAATTATAGAGATAACAGCAATGAAAGAAAATAGTGAGAAATGTGTAAAAGCACGCTGTATTTTTAAAAAAATACCATTTGAAAAGAATTAAAAATAGCAAAGTATATAAAGGTATGGAATTAGATTAAATTTAATGGTAAAATTCTATCTACATTCCGCGATAGCTCAATGGTAGAGCAGGTCGCTGTTAACGACAAGGTTCTAGGTTCGAGTCCTAGTCGCGGAGCCTGACACTACTAACTGTAACCTTTTCGGCATCAAGTAGTTTCTGAAACAATGGCGAATAGGTTACATGTTGGATCTTTTTATCGAAAACCTCAATTTTGTCGAAAAATATAGACAAATAATGTTTCTTGGCCTCAAATACGGCCTTCTGGTACGTTTCGTATAGGTTGGTATCCAGATCAAGGATTTCAGATGCTAGATCGACGTCAAATCCCCGTTGGTTTTCGATATTGGCCATGTCATTCTCATATCCTTGAATTTCGATATTTATCTCCGTGTGCTTCCTCTTAAACGTTTCCTTGTCGAGCGTCTGATCCAACAAACTATCTTCTAGAACATTTCGCTTGGATTCTAGAGCTTTTACTTTGTTTCTTAGGTTTTGTAGTTCCTGATTACGATTCTCCCTTGTTAGTTGGATCAACTCTTTGGCTTTCTCATGTATCTTTTGTTTGAATTCATCTGAAAATTTGATATTTTTCAGTTCATCGGCTACTTGACGTTCCAATTCCTCTAGTGGAATGTACTCTTTGCATCCTTTGGGATATGCTCCGTGATAATAGGCCATCTTCTTTTTATGGTTATAGCTACAGTACATACGGGAACCGCAGTCGTGGCAGTAGGCTACACCCGTTAAGAGCCATTTATACTTCCTGCGACGACACGCATTGTGGTTATTCTTTTCGATTACCTTTTGGCACAGATCAAAGATAGTCTTTGTCGTTAGTGGTTTATAGTTACCATCAAAATATTCACCCTTATACTTAAATTTACCAATATAGAAGGTATTTTTTAGTATTGTGTAGAGTGTGCTTCGGGCTACTTTATTGCCATATTTAGAACGAAAACCTCGTTCATAGAGTAAGTCTCTTAACGCATCAACACTGTATTTATCGGTACTAAAAAGTCTGAAGAGTTCTGTAATATATTTACCCCGTTCAGGATCAATCTTAATAATCCTATTTGGTTTTTCTTTTGTTCCTATATTTACATTGACGTATCCA
>JAKAEH010000039.1 GCA_021825955.1 bacterium
CGTGATATCTCCACAATAAAACTAACGGGGTTGCAGCTAAAGAAACGCCGATCAAGGGTATAACTCCCGAAGTGGCCACACATGTTGTCTGACAAACAGTACTACCTGTAGTACCGGCAAGTCCAAAAATAGACAGAAACGACGACATAAACGTGCTTATTTTAATTCGTAAAGCCGAAAGCTTTTTCATAATAAGGCTAGTTTGGGGTATTTTCGGGACCCGCTCCTCTAAAAGCATTTATAAAAGAGTTAACTCTATCCATTGTTGCTGCTGTTGTATTAAATTTATCAATTCTTCCCCAAGCAGTCAAGGCAAAATTTGCATCCAGAACAGGACGTGGAATAAGTATTAATTTCCAGGAGTCGCTATCTACTTTTTGTTTCAATTGATTTACAAAAGACAAACATGCATTTTTATTTTTCCCAAAATCACAATTGTAGGAAATAATAACATATCCGTGCTCCAAACTGTGAATAAGGTAACCGTCGGGAATAGGGCTATTATAAACTCCTCCGTTTTGCGGAGTTGCATAATGATCCCCTGATGTCGGAGGATTAGAGTTATAAGTAACCTTTGTTCCTACAGGAACGTGGGCCCTTCCCAGTACCGGAACAGCCTGACCAGGCAATGGCTTAGATGAGTTTACTACAAGAAAAGCTCCGCCCAAAGTCAAAAACAATAAAACTGCCAAAACGCTTACCGATTTTATAATTTTTCTTTTTCTTTTTTCAGAAACTTTTTTTAATCTTTCCTGATCCTTAAAATACTGTCTTCTTTCTTTTTTCGTAAAATACTGTACCGAAGTATCTGTATCCATAATATATCCCCCTAGGGGGATATAAATAATTTAACTTATATATTTTTCCTTGTCAAGTCCTGGACAGCCCTAGTACCAGTTTTCAGATATTTCTTTGTTTGTCAACAGCTATTCTCCTTTATAGCCTTGACAATTAACTTGACAATTAACTTGACAATTTGTATGATAAAATCATGTTAAATCCCAAATTTACCCTCACTTCAAAACTTCTGACAAATTTAACTGAAATTGAACGTTTTTACGGTCAATTGGAGGGAATAAGAATTCCAAAGCAGCTGGAGCTTAACCTTGAACGAACAAACCTGATAGAATCTTCTTATGCTTCAAACAGTATTGAAGGGAATCCTTTATCTGTTGGAGAAGTAACAAACTTACTTCTAAACGACCGCGTGCCAACGAACAGAAGCGAAAAAGAAGTCGTTAATTATTTTTCAATTCTTAAAAACCTTGAAAGCAGAAAAAATGAGGCATTTGATCTTGACTTAATACTTGATATTCATAAACAACTTTTAGATGGCGTGGATGATGACATAAAAGGAAAAATACGAAACGTTCCTATAATTGTTGGCAAGAGACAACCTGACCAGATAATTATTAAACATAATCCCCCTTACCATGATAAAGAAAGTATTGTGGCTGTATTAAGTGATTTAACAAAGTGGTTAGAAAATACTGATTCATCTCCAATCCTAAAAGCTGGTATTTTTCACCATCAATTTGTCTATCTTCATCCGTTTGAAGACGGAAACGGAAGAATTTGCAGGCTTTTAACAGCGCTGATTCTACTTTCGGCAAATTATCAAATAAACAAATACTTTGTACTGGATGATTATTATGACGTTGATAGAACCCTTTATTCGGATTCTTTACATAGTGCTGATAAAGGTGACAAAACCAGTTGGCTTGAGTATTTCACAGACGGAGTTAAATACTCCCTTCAAAGTGCTTTAGGAAGGGTTCAGGAAGGCATAACAAAACTAACGCTTGATATAAGACCCTCCTCAAGAGAGCAACAGGTTTTAGAAATTGTCAGACAATATAAAGAAATAACATCTTCGGATTTGGTGAAAGAATTAAAGATAACCAGACAACAAGCATTCAACCTGCTTAAATCGCTTTCAGAAAAAGGTTTCTTGGATAAAAAGGGTACTACAAAAAATAGCTTTTATGTATTAAAGTAGTCTCTTAAAATCTATACACTCTCAAATTATATATAATCGGAAAAAATATTTCTCCTCTTGACATATTCTACTTATTTTCGTATATTGTTTGTAATTAATTTGTAATTGTAGGCAACTGTCCGAAAGGGCAGTTTTTTGTACGAAAGGGGGTGTGAGTATGAAAAAAGCTTATATTTTGCCGATAGTTATTTTAACCTCGCTTCTAAGCGTTTCCCCGGTTTTTGCCCAAACCACAACAACCGGCGGAGTTTCCCAAATACAGACATTTATCCAAAGTATTATCCAGGTAATGATAACTTTGGCAGGGCTTGTATCCGTAGGATTTTTTGTTTGGGGAGGATTCGGTTATATAACAAGTAGCGGTAATCCTGAAAGTCTGGACAGGTCGAAAAAAACAATCCTTTATTCGGCCATTGGTCTTGCGATAGTCTTAGGGGCATTTGTGTTAAGCAGCGTAGTAACGCAGTTGGCAACAACGGCTTTCGGAGCGGGACACTAATCCTGCCCCTATTTTTATGAAAAAGTTAACGCTTGCTTTTAGCATACTGCTTACGTATCTTGCGGTGGCAACTCCCGTCTTTGCCGCTTCGGTTTCTTCGGATATAACGCAATATACGGGTAATACCTTAGGGATGATAACCTTGATAGCGACCGCTTCGGCGGCCTTTTTTTTAATTAAGGGAGGGTACGAATACATAACTTCAACCGGAAAGCCGGACAACCTGGAAAATGCCCGGAAAACCATACGGAATGCAATAATAGGCCTTGTCTTGGTCCTCGGGGCAAGCCTTATCGTTACACTCCTTTCAAACTCTTTTAACCAAACCGTAAGCTCAACTACGACGGGAGCGGTTAATATTTCCCCCATAGAAACAGTCAAACCCTCCGACGGCCTGACGCAGGTTTTAATAGATGCGGTCTCAGGCTTTATGCAAAACATAGTGCAAAGCGCAACAAAACCCATTGTCGACGGAATAATAGGGTATTTAACATCTACCCCGACGCTTTTAGATAATTCCGTAATCCTGAACTTCTGGACAATAATGTTAGGCATAACCGACTCTCTTTTTATTCTAGTCGTAGCTCTACTCGGCCTGCATTTTATGAGCGCCGGGGCTTTGGGGTTTGAGGAAATAGAATTAAGGCACTTGTTGCCAAGAATCGGCCTGGCGTTTCTAGGGGCGAACGTTTCTTTGTTTTTGGCCAATTATGTAATAGTTACGGCCAATACGCTCACAAAGGCCGTTTTAGACTCAACCGGAGGGCTGACAAACGCCTGGGTGGTAAACGCCATTAACCCATCGTCCCTTGTTTCCGGCACAACCCCATTGATTACATTGATATTCCTTGTCATTTTTCTTGTAGTTTCGATAGTGCTTCTTCTTTTATACATCTCAAGGCTAATACTGATATCTTTGGGAGCAGTATTATCGCCGTTTATCTTCCTTCTTTGGGCAATACCCAGGTTTTCCGACTTTGCGGAAATATCAATAAAAACCTACGCTGTCACGGTATTTATAGTGTTTGTCCACGTTGTCATAATCCAGCTTGCCTCGGCTTTCCTTGCCCTGCCCCAAACATCAGGCAATTCCCTTGTATCAATAGGGGTAGCCATAGGGCTTTTCGTGACCCTTCTTAAGACTCCGAGCTTAATGATGCAACTTGTCATGTACACATCGGGAAACAAGACCGTCAAAAAATTAGGAGGGGAAATAATAAACGTGATAACTACGGATAAAAACGCGGGGTCTGCCGCATCATCCGAACCGGTTAAGCTTGCCAGAAGGAGGGTAGCGGCATGAGGACAACGGTAATACCCGCCCAGATAACAACCGTGGAGGACAAAATAGCGGGAAACCTTAATTTAACGCAGGTATTTATACTTATGGTCCCTGTATTCTTCGGGACTGCGGTTTACGTCTTATTTCCGCCCTTTTTCCATTTCGCCATATACAAAATTGCCGTCATTTCGGCAGTCACTTTAGTATCGCTTCTTCTGTCACTTCGGATAAAAGGGAAAGTTGCGGCCAACTGGCTGATTGTTTTATTAACGTATAACTTAAGGCCGAAATATTACGTCTTCAATAAAAACGAAGCGTACCTTAGGGAGGTATATCTTCCAGAAGCCTCTTTGAAAGCCCATAAAAAAGCTATCTCAAAAAAGGATGCAAAAGCGACCAATTTCTCAAAAGACCTGACAAGACTGCAAAAATACATCAAAAACCCGAAATACGCTCTAACTCTTAAACCGAATAAGAAAGGGGGAGTTTATGTGGCTCTTAACGAAATCGAATAAAAAAGTGTCTTCAAGAAGGCAAATTGACATAAAAGAGGTAAAAGACGGAATACTTACTTTGCCGGACAAAGAATACCGGATGGTGATTGAAACATCCTCCGTAAACCTTGAGCTTAAATCAGAGGCCGAACAGGACGTCCTGATAGACGGCTTCCAGAATTTCCTGAATTCCCTTTCATCCCCTTTGCAAATTGTCATAAGGGTAAGGGAAGTGGATATTGACGGCTACCTTGAGAAAATCCAAAAAGAAAAACAGGATGAAAAGGAAAAAGTATATAAAAACCAGATAGACAACTACACAAACTTTGTCGAAAACCTTGTTTCGGGGAATAAAATTCTCTCAAGAAGGTTTTATGTTGTCATACCTTATAAAAATTTAGAAAGAATAAACGACTTTGCCCTTATAAAAGAACAGATGCACCTGCAAAAGGACATGGTCATCAAAGCTTTGGAGAAACTGGGGATGAAAGCAAAAGTTCTCGACTCTTTGGAAGTGTTAAACCTTTTTTATAACTTCTACAACAGCAAAGAGTCAAAAACCCAGGAATTAAACGCCCAAGCTTTACAGTCATTAACAAAAGAAACTTATGATTAACTTATTAAATACCAAAACGCAAAAAAAGAAAAACCTGAAAAAAGAATACCTGGAGTTTTCCTTTGGCATGCAGGACCAGGTCGACTTAATTTCCTACTCCGGACTTTCGGAAAGCGCTAATTATTTGCAAATAGGAGACAAATTTTCCCGTACACTTTTTATATCCGGATACCCTTACGTGGCATCCACCGGCTGGCTGAACATGCTCGTTAATTTTAACCATAATATAGACATCTCCTACCATATAGAACAGGTTGACCCGATGGCCGCTTTACCCAAATTAAACAGGAAAATCACCGAACTTGAGTCGACAAAAAGGAATATGTTAAGGCAGGGAAAGGTTTTGGGCAGTGAAATAACCGACCCCTTGGACAGCGCAATCGCTCTTAAAGACAAAATCCAGAGGGGGCAGGAAAAACTTTTCCAGCTGTCAATTTATATGACATTAACCGAAGACTCCCTTTTGGAACTTAACAAGACAACTTCTCTTTTGGAGACCGTAATGTCCACACGCCTTTTCTATATTAAGTCCTCAACCTTCCAACAACTTGAAGGGTTGCAGTCGGCACTTCCAAGGGGACAAAACATACTATCACAAAAAAGAAATTTGGACAGTTCGTCCGCCGCTTTGACTTTTCCTTTCGTCTCATCGGAGCTTGTGCAGGAGTCGGGAATACTTTACGGAATAAACCGCTCCAACAATTCCCTGGTAATTGTAGATAGGTTTTTCCTGAATAACGCAAACTCCATAGTTTTTGCCCAAAGCGGAAGCGGTAAAAGCTACACGGAGAAAGTCGAGATATTAAGGCAGCTTATGCAGGGGACAAAAGTAATTGTCATTGACCCGGAAAGGGAATATAAACAGCTTGCCAGTTCCGTAAACGGGGCATACATAAAGTTATCGGCAAAATCCAAGGAGAAAATAAACCCGTTTGACTTTACGACAAACCTAAACGCCGAAACCGAACTCTCCGAACATATACAGGACTTGACCGAAATAATTTCCTTAATGGCGGGAGGATTAAGCGCTGAAGAAAAAGCGGCGACGGACAAAGCCATACTCCTAACTTACAAAGAATTCGGCTGGCTTATCAAGCCCAAAGAAAAACCAAAGAAAAAAGAAACAAGGGGAAGAAAGCCTAAAGCGAAAACTTACCCGATACTTAAAGATTTTTATAAAGTCCTAAAGCGAATGGGGCAGAAAAAACTATCCAGTAAGCTTGAAAAGTTCGTCAAAGGGTCGCTTTCCTTTGTTTTTGACTCCCAGACGAATATTGAGCTTGATAACCGCCTTATTATTTTTGACATTAAGGACTTGGACGAGTCCTTAAGGCAGATAATGATGCTTGTTGTCGCAAACTTTGTCGAGTCAAGGGTAAAGGAAAACCCCCGGAAAAGGATACTGGTAGTTGACGAGGGATGGATACTTTTGCAGCACGAGGAAAGCGCCAGGTTTATAGCGGGCCTTACAAGACGGGCGAGAAAATATTATCTTGGCGTTACCATTATTTCCCAGGCGGCAAACGATTTTCTAAGCCAGGACTACGGGAGAGCCATAGCCTCCCAAAGCTCCCTTAGAATACTTATGAAACAGGATACTACAACAATTAAAAAAGTAGCCAGCGAATTTAACCTAAGCGAATACGAACAGCATTTTTTATTAACCTGTGACAAGGGGGAAGCGCTTATTATTGCCGACCAGAACCACGTGGCCGTTAAGGTTGTGGCATCCGAAAAAGAACATCCCTTGATAACAACAGACCCTAAGGAAATATATGTCTAAATGAGCCCGTTATTTCTTTACAACATATGGTCATTCCGAAAAGAACTTAAACTTGTTGTCTTCTCCTTCCTAATCCTTCTTTCCCTTCCCGTAATTGCGGTTCTAATCCTGACAAACGCCGGAATAGACACGGTTTCGGATAAACTGGCAACCGTTAATACGCAAACGCAAAAAATCCAAATACATAACCCCTTAAACGGTTCAGTCATAACCGAAATATCCCCTGTAATGGAATGGCCTGTTGCGGGAGTTGTCACTTTAGAATTCGGACAGTCCGACTGGCCATACCAGCCTTTCCATACGGGAATCGATATCGCCAACCCGCAAGGCAAAATAGGAGACCCGATAGTCCCTTTTATGCCGGGGACAGTCACTTACGCCGGAGAGATATTCTGGGGGTTTGGAAGATACATAGTGGTTGATAACGGCAACAATATAACCTCAATTTACGCCCACTTAAGCGCAATTTATGTTTACACCGGAGAAAAAGTAACTTTGGGGCAGGTCATAGGGGCGGAAGGAGAGACCGGATGGGCAACCGGTCCCCACCTTCATTTTCAGATTGATGTTTTTGGGATTCCTGTTAATCCGAGAACATTTCTAGG
>JAKAEH010000040.1 GCA_021825955.1 bacterium
TTGCCATAATTCACCCCCTTTTGCATAAAAAAACCGCCATTTCTGGCGGGTGTCTTTTTATGTATCTTTATCTAAAAGACAATCTCCCGCCGTTTAGGCGTTAATAAGGAGATTGACAATAATAAATAAAGATTTCATAACAATATCAAAATTGTACAAAACAACCAAAGCCTATGTCAAGAGTTTGTGTTTATCCGGTTTGGGTGGCAACGATACGTTCTCCTGATAAGCCAAAGCTTGTGCCGTGTTTTTTAAACAGTGACCAGTATTCACGTTTTGTTTTTTTGGAAGAAAACATGCTCGCCCAGTTTGTAGAATCTTCAATTTTCATTCTCGCGCTTCTAATGGTAGAGAGCATCCATTCAAAGAAATTCATGTGGTACTTTCCAGGAGTTACGGGTCTTTCTTCAACAGTAATACTTCTAAACGTTACCTCAAGTTCTTTAGATGATTTGGTGAGTTTTTTTAGCTCAACCATTATTTCGTCGATTTTTGCGGTCAATTCCCTGTTCTCGGTTTGTCTGATTCTTTTTTCTGCATGGATTATTTCTCCCTGGTAGTCCCAGCCTGCCTCTACCTGCGGTTTTTTTGTTTCCTGTCTTGGCAGTTTTTCCGTTTGTTTGTTTTTCGAAAGAGTAATTTCCTGTCCTTCACTAAGGTCGCCCATAGCCTGTTTTTTGCCTCCGGCAATATCGGTTCCAAGCATTTGGTCCCAAAGGTCTGTCATTAGACCCTTGGCTAAATCGCCTTTTGCAGACTCCACAACCGCAGAACCAATGTCCCTTAGGGCTTCTATTGGGTTTTGATCAATGTTGGTTTGTGATTTGAATTTTCTTTGTGCCATAATTTTAGGCCTTTATATCACAGGCTTTTTAGAAAATCAAGCGTTTTTTGCTGCCTTAGAATGCTGGCTAAAAGGTATCGATTGGACTGAAGATTTTGTTTTTCCGCCTCAGTTTTAGCCTGAAGTATGGCTTCATCAACTTCTTTATCCTCTACGGTAATATTTTCTTCCGCGGCAATTTTTTGTAAGATAAACTCAAGTTTAATATCGTTTTCCGCCTTTTTCTCGTACTCTTTTCTTAAATCTTCGGCTGTTCTGCCCGTTGAGCCTAAGTACTGGTCAAGAGTAAGGCCCAATCTTTTAACTTCATCTAAAGTTTGGGAAAGTAGTCTTTCTACTTCGCTTTCAGTAATGATCCTTGGTATTTTTACAGTAGCCGAAGCCAATAATTCCTTTACAATGTCGTCAAAGCTGACTTGAGGCTGCTCCTTACCAGGAATTACAATTTTAGCCTTGGCTGTTACTTTCTTTACATTCTCTTTGTAGCCTCCAAGTTCAATAACCGGCGCTTCACAAGTTAGGGCAATAAACTGCCAATCCTTTTCATCATCTAGTTTGCTTACGTGTACCTTAGGAGCAATTACGGGATTTATCTTGTGTTCATTAATTGCTTCAAGGTAGTATTGGGGTAAAAGTTTTTTCAGCGTCTCCTCTTTTACTTTTTCTTCGTCAATTTTTTCTTCGACAATTTTCTTAGGGGCTTTTCCTTTTCTAAAGCCGGGAACTTGAGCCTGCTTTACGTAGCTGGCGACTATTGCCTCTTTAGTTTTTTTAACCTCTGCCCACGGTATGGTGATGGTTAAGGTTATTGTCTGATCTTCTTGTTTTTGAATTGCTGAAATCATATTTAAAGTGGGCCGGAGAGGAATCGAACCTCCAACCCTTTCGGGATACGGTCCTAAACCGTACGCGTATACCAGTTCCGCCACCGGCCCTGGTGACAGAAACTAATTATACATAATTTACAAAGAAAGAGAAAGTGCGTTTTTAGGGTTTCTAAGTGTGAAATCCTGAATCTGATTCATAGTGCTTTCAACATGAGAAGCCCAAGCAGGAGACGAAGCATACATCGCACCAATTTGATAAATATCTTTTGCACCCCACTTTTCCATATATCTTTCTCTTAGACCTTGAGAAATAGTTTCAATACCCTCTGTCCAGGAAGCAAATCTGATGACGTTATCTCCGTACACTCCCCAACCCCATGCGTTATATGAGTTAACGGGTATTGCCTGTCCGTAGGTAGATTCTACGCCGGATATGGCTGCAACCAGTTTCCAGTCAAGGTTGTATTTATCCGCGTTTTTTACAAAATCGTTTGCAAACGGCGCTAAAGGTGAATTTTTTTCCTCAAGATAGGTTTTGAGAATTTTTACTCTATAATCATCAACAAAGTCACTTTCAGAAAGCGCAATCTTTGCAGAAGACGCAGACGCTTTTTCCTGTGCATAAGCGCCTTTAGCGTTAAGGAAAGAGAAAACAAAAAATAATACAATTAAGAATATTTTGATTTTCATAAGCTATAAGGCAAAGTGTTTTTTGCCAATAAAAAATCCTAACGTATGCATTTGGAAGGCATACCTTAGGATCTGCGGAGGATTATAACATAGAACTATAGGTTTGTCAAGTCCCTAACTATAGGTTGATTTGAAGCTGATTCATGAACGTATTTACCGCGCTTGCCCAGTCACCGTTATTTGAGGGTGTATAAAGCCTCATTATTTCCTCGGGTGTTTCAAGACCTTTCCCCTTATATTCGTTAGCCAATGTTTTGGTTACTGTATCTATAGCTTCGGGATAGTTTGAAAACCTTGTAACTTTTTTCCCATAGATACCAAATCCCCAACAATTAAATGAATCTTTAGGCGCTTTTTTACAAAGGTTTGATTCCTGCATGGCAATTGCCGGAATGAGCCTGTAATCAAGGCTGTATTTATCTGCGGCTTGGATTACATTTTGAGCATAAGGAAAAAGATCAGAATTATATTTTTTAAAAAAATCTCTGACAACCGCAACTCGGCCGTCTTGCGGACTTATGCTTTCTCCAAGAACATTTTGACCAATAGGAACAGCGGCGTAAGAAACGCTTCCTTTAGGAGGTAAAAACGAAAAAGCACCTTTTTTCTCAAAGCTTAAAAAAGAGAAATAAAGGATGCAAAACGTTAGTAAAATAGGCGTGAAAGTAAAGAAGCCCGTGAGCAGAAACACCTTTTTCATCTAATACTCTAGCTTTGCATATTTTGCGGTCTCTGTCAAGTTTTTGAGGCTAATTGACTAATGGTTGTTTTTGCTGATATAATCCATGACCATGCCTGAAACCCTAAAAGGATTATACGTTCCAAAACGAGGAGAGCCGTTTGTGCCGTATCTAATTCCCAACGCAAGACTTCGTCAGATTGACCCCAACAAATTATCTTCAGCCATGCTAATTGGAGTTGAAAGAGACAGGTTAACTGTTCCTTCAACAGGAGATGTTAGTTTAGTGGTTAGGTATAAAGAAAGAGATGGAGCCATTTCGAGCCTGACTCTGTCTAGGCCAGATTTGAGAGTTGATCAGTTGCAGGGGGCAAAGCAGGAGGGGTACAGGGTTACTTCAAGTATGTGGTGGGTTCTTTTTTTTGCCGATGAGATACTTGGTATTGCAAGAAATAGCCAAAGTGGCGTAGAAAGATTGGTTATGCCTCCTATCTTTGCAATCCAAGGGCTGTTGGACGCTACCGAAGGGGCGATTGTTAGATATCAAGAATTTGCTGCAAGATTAGAGATGAGACTGTCTTTAGAAGAAATGCTTTTGGTGCGTGATGTAAAAAGCTAAGTTTTCTTGTTTTTAGAACTGGGGACGATAACCAGATCGAATCTTCATCGACCTATTACACCCGATTTAATACAAAGGCTTAAAATCATTAGGCATTAAAAGTTTTCTGGCATCTTGAATATTTTGTTTGTGATCCAAAGCCATTTGCGCAGGTAATTCATCCAAAGAAAACCACTTTGCATCCATCGCATCGTCACTATGTTTAAACTCGCCATCTTTAACTTTTGTTAGATAGACTATATTAATAACTTGTTTGGGATGTCGAGAAGGAGAGCTATAAACTCCAACTAATTTAGTTTCAATTACTTCCAAACCTGTTTCTTCCTTAACTTCTCTCTTAACAGTTTCTTCCGCTGATTCGTCCCAGCTTACATACCCGCCCGGTGTGCCCCAGAAACCTTTGTTAGGTTCAACACCTCGTTGAATAAGAAGAACTTGACTGTCTTTAATAATTACTGCATCTATAGAAACGCCTCTGTTTGCATACCTACCGCAGTGAGGACATTGCTCATCTTTTTTTAATGACATATGTTTACTTGTACTTTACTGTTATTTTCTGTTTATTTCTGTCACTTTTTGAGCGGGAGACGGGAATCGAACCCGCTACATTCTCCTTGGCAAGGAGACATTCTACCGATGAACTACTCCCGCGGGTATTATTTAGTGCCGAGTCTCAGAATCGAACTGAGATAGCGTGTTCTTCAGACACGTGCCTTGACCAACTTGGCTAACTCGGCATCGATATTGTTAATCTTCTATATGTACGTTCTCTATGACAATTGGCACATACTAAATCGCATTTTTTAATCTCTTCTTTTATTCTTTCAATGCTCCAAAATTTTCTTAATGCAAGTTTTGAAACATTTCCTAATTTCAGTTTTTTATCTCTGTGATCAAAATCCATTACCCATGGAGGATATATTTTTCCGCAATCCGCACATGGTTTATTTTTAATTTCTTCGAAAAACTTTTTGCGTTCCAAAATGTACCCTTGTTTTCTCTTTTTCGCTAATCCTAACTGCTTTTCTCTGTGTTTAGAGTAGTAATCTCTTCCTCTTGTTTTATAGCAATCCTTACATTTTTCGTAATGTTGACCTGATCTTGTACCAGTTCTTCTCTTGTAAAAGTTCGTTAACGACTTACTCTTCCCGCACGCTGAACATGTCTTCATAACCCTACTATATCTTATTTAATGTTGAAACACAACACAAGTTCTTCAGACACGTGCCTTGACCACCTTGGCTAACTCAGCGCAAGGTTCATAATAACAAATTTGTGTTTAAAAATCAAAGCCAGAGGTTTATTTTGTGCCTTCGTTCCAGGAAGAAAGATACTTTGCCTGCTCTTTGGTTAAGGTGTCGATTGAAATACCCATTGATTCTAGTTTTAGCCTTGCTACTTGAACATCCAGTTCCTTTGGCAAAGTGTAAATTTTATTCTCCAATTTTCCTTTGTTTTTAACGAAATATTCAGCTGCTAAAGCTTGGTTGGCAAAAGACATGTCCATTACTTCCGCAGGGTGACCTTCAGCAGCAGCCAGGTTAACAAGTCTTCCCTCCCCCAAAAGATAAAGTTTTTTTCCGCTTGGAAGAACGTATTCATCCAGGGAGTTTCTGATTCTTCTTTTGCTCTTTTTTATTTTTTCAATTCCGGCTACGTCAATTTCCACATCAAAGTGGCCGGAGTTAGCGACTATAGCGCCGCTTTTCATGGCCTTAATGTGCTCAACGCTAATGACGTGCTTATTTCCGGTTGCGCTTACAAAGATGTCTCCAAACTTCAAAGCGTCTGCCATTTTCATAACTCTGTAGCCGTCCATGGCCGCTTCCAAGGCTCTGACCGAATCGACTTCGGTGATGATTACGTTTGCGCCCATTCCCTTGGCTCTTGATGCAATTCCCCTGCTGCACCAGCCGTATCCGCAAACAACAAATGTCTTTCCAGCTAAGAGTATGTTGGTGGCGCGGATTATTCCGTCGATTGTTGATTGTCCTGTTCCGTATCTGTTATCAAACAAGTGCTTGGTATCGGAGTCATTAACTGCAATTACGGGAACTTTAAGCGCGTTGTCTTTCTCCATGGCTTTTAATCTGGTAACTCCGGTGGTAGTTTCTTCCGAAGATCCGATAATGTCTTTAAGCTGTTTTGTCCTTTGGGTATGCAGTATATTGATTAAATCTCCCCCGTCATCCATGGTAATATTCGGTTTTAGATCTAATACCTGGTTAAGGTGTTTGTAATAGGTTTTGTTGTCCTCTCCTTTAATGGCAAAAGTGGGTATGGAAAAGTTTTTAGAAAGCGAAGCAGCAACGCTGTCTTGTGTGGAAAGAGGGTTTGAGGCGCAAGTAGCAACTTTTGCTCCTCCGGCCTTTAGTGTAATTAATAGGTTTGCGGTTTCCGAAGTGACATGAAGACAGGCGGCAAGTGTAATTCCCTTAAGCGGTTTTTCTTTTAAAAAGCGCTCTCTTATCGTTTTGAGAACCGGCATTTGCTGAGCTGACCATTCAATCTTGAGTTTGCCTTCGGCTGCCAGTTTTAAATCCTTAACGTCACTTGTTTTTGCCATATTTAACGTTTACAACTCTACCAAAGAACCATAATTTTGTCTATAGCGACTTTGGAACTGTTTTTTAGTGTAGTAGTATTCCTGCGTGCCAAAATGTTCAACGACGTAGGCTGAGGCTATGCAACCCATTTTTGCGCACATTTCCAAGTCATATCCCCTTGAAAGACCCGCCAAAAATCCTCCACGCCAGGCGTCTCCTGCCCCTGCGGTAGAGAAAACAGTTTTAACTTTTGCCGCCCTTACTTTGTGGATTTGACCTTTGGATTTTATCAAAACCCCTTTTGCGCCAAGAGTAGTAATGATTACTTTGTCTTTTACAATTTCGTCCCATTTTTTTATCCTGTCTTTCATTACGTGTATTTCATAATCGTTGCCAACGATAAATTTTGCCTTTCTAACTCCTAACTCTAAATCTGCATTACTAACTTCGGTTAAAATGAAGCCGGGATCAAACATATATGGAACGTTCAATTTTACTGCCTGCTTGATTAAATTAATTGAAGCTTTTGCTCCCTGCGGACCGACTAAAACTAAGTCATTTTTTTTGGCGACTTTATCCAAAACCAACTCTGAATTTCTCAGTGAGGCGCCGTAATAAAATCCCCAAATTTGATTATTTGATTTATCGGTCATGGCAAAACCGGTTGCGGTGTGGCGTGTTTTATCTATTTTTACTCCTTTTTGAACAATTCCCAGTTTTTTAAGCTCTTTTCTATATCCGTCAAAGTCTTTGCCTGCGAAAGAGTAAAGAAGATGGGAAGTGTGCAAAAGACTCATGGCATAGCTGACGTTTCCGGCTGTTCCGCCTCTGTGTCTTGCAAAATTGGAAACAATGAAAGAAAGATTTACGTTTCGGATTTGATCCGGAAGAATATGATCGCCGAAATTACCGGGAAAAGTCATAATGTAATCGTAGGCGATAGAGCCGGTAACAATAATCACAAGGGATATATTATCTAAAATGAATTATGTTTTTGCAAGAGGACAGTGGACTCCAGAGGATTCGAACCTCTGACCTCCTCAGTGTAAATGAGGCGCTCTAACCAACTGA
>JAKAEH010000041.1 GCA_021825955.1 bacterium
ACGAAATCAGGTGGGCAATATTTCTTTCCCTTTTTATAGCTCTCCCATGTGGGCTTGCCGGATGTTGCAAAAAGTGCCGTTTCATATTCTTCCTGAAGAAGGGGTTTATCTTCTGGATCGCTATTTAGTGAAATGTTACCCGTTGTTCCAATCATGGCAAAGTCATACTTATTAAAAAACTTATATTTAGCTGCAAATCCCTGCATTCTATTGGGAAGGTGCCAAATAATTGTATTTCGATATTTCCAGTATTTTTCAAGAACATTCCAGATTGTGCGTAGGTTTTTAGGATTTTCAAAAACCATAATAGAGAAATCTGATTTTTGAACTTTTGCGATGTTTGCCATCCACAGATCTGTAAAGTCTGGCGGTAAGACATCGGTTTCCAGGTACCTACGATCCCTTTTCGCTCCAAAACCAGTAATAGCTCCCTTGTGTTTCTTCTTTCCGTGAAGGTAATCCAAAATGTACGGGGGATCGCATAAACATAGGTTTGCTTTCTCTTCATTCATGAGTTTTAGTACATCAGTTTCAATTGTTGAATCTCCAACCATAAGTCGTGAATCTCCCAAAACTAGAACATCTCCCCTCCGAAGTTCGACTTTGTTTATATCAAGTTTTTTAAGTTCTTTTTCTAAATCAAATTGTTCAGGAGTTATATCAATATCAAAAATCTCATCTTGATCTTCTGAAGAAAATCCGATGTCTGAAAGAAAAACTTCATCGAAATTTGCCAACAAATCAAAATTCCATGAGCCAACATTTTTATTAGATCTAATGTTATACTCCTCAAATTCTTTTTTAGTAAGTTTCCTATTCGGGATTCTGACATCAATTTCTTCATTCCCGCGACCAATAAGTTGCATTATTTTTAATCGTTGATGCCCAGCCACAATTTTGTTATCAGTGTCTATGGCTGGAATTTCAACAAAGTTGAATCTACTTAAGCTTTTCTTTAGCTCTTCGGCAGTAGAATCAGGCAAAATGCGAGGATTACGCTCATAAGGAATTAGATCGTTTATCTTTCTTTTTTCTGTATGCCAAACTAGGTCTGTCATAAACTACATTATCCATGGTCATATAAAGCTTGTATAAAGCATGAATGAAGCCTAATTGATGTTAAGTCTTTTTTTGTATCGTTTGACTATCATGTCTATGTCCGCATATGATATTGAGCTTCCAAATTCGTTTTGAATAATTTCTTCGATATCTTTAGATTTAACGCCAGAAATTTTCAGTTCATAAACACGTCTATCTCTGTCAAAGTTGGGTATGGGCTGAAATTTCTTTTGTTTTTTGTAACTTAGCCTGTTTTGATGAAACTTGACAATCGGCCATTCAGATTTAATGTCATTCAGGGTAGTGTTCTCATCGATTTCCAAAAGGATTGTTTCGACATCATTTTCTGAATCTCTCTCAATTCTTATTCCAATGCCAATAAAATGACCCATATACTTTGGGTTGTTAAAAAATGTATACCTCCTTATACTTTCCTCCCAGCGAGGTGACAGATGATATTTTCTAACTAAGTTTTTAATTTCGATTCGAAAGGCATTGAGGGGCGAGGCATCATTTAACTCTTTCTGCCTTTCTCTAAATTCCTTATACTTGCCCTCATTTCGAAGTTTGTCCAACTCTTTATAGTGTTTTGGGAATTCAGCATCAAAATATGCATCTGTATTTGTAAGAAAATTATTATCCCAATCCCCATATTCTTTATCGTTGCTAAATCCTTTTTTTGGAATATTCCATTTCGCTCGCAAAGCTACAATATCCTTTTGGAATTCTGGTTTAGCGACTAAGACTTTTGCATTCTGTCTGAAACGATCCGATAATTTTCTAAGATGTTCCTCTCTTGTCATTTAGATGCATTATAGCCGCTTTCTTGTTGTAGGCCAGGCTGAGTTATATACTTCGGATAAATGAGATACAGAATTTATGCACTTATTCATGGTGAAACCCTTACAGAAGGGAAAATATTTGAGTGCGAGATCAAAAAGATGAGTTTTGGGGAGCAAGCAAAACGAAAGTTTGCCCCTATTCAGAGTGTATTTTCTCAAAGTGAAGATGTTGATTATTATAAAACCTATGTTACCTCACTTCGCTATGTAGACCCTATAAAAATAAAATCCGAATATGTAATTGCCTGTGATATTCAAGAAGAGAAGCCTGACGCAGCCTTAGGAGGGGCAATTAAAGCTATTGATAGAATTGCCAGGTTTTTATCTTTAGCTTCCTTAGAAGATGTAAAAAGAAAATTTGGTCGAGATAGAGGAAGTTTCGAACCGTACATTTATCAAGTAAATAAAATCTATCTGGTAGACAACGATTGTAAGGAGTCAGATGTTGATTATAGACTAGAAAGCGGACATATGTATCTGCCAAACAGGCCAGAACAAACACAATGGAGAGATGTTAATACGAGGAAGTTCTTGAATGAAATTTTCTACTTTGATAACGAAATACTAGAAAGGGCACTTAAATACCTTTATAGGTCATCCATAGGGCATTTTGTATTGGACAGTCATGAGAAGATTGCGCTAGACCACTTTAAGTCAATTGAAATTATTGTTAATTCATTGTCGAATAAACATGAATTCAAGGATAGATTAATAGTAGCTGCAAATAAAATTGGAATTACTCCCGATGAGCAAAAAAGAATAAAAGACTTCTGGGATAGTAGGTCAAAATATGGCGATATTGCTCACCCATCCAAGTTTGATCAAGTTGAACGATATCCTAATCAATTTCCGATACCAAGCAACGCACTTTATCCCGGTGGCGGTTTTGATTCAATAGCACCAAATATTATCTTGAAATATTACCAGTATATTAAGGGTGTTTACATTATAGATATCAACGAGCCATCGGACATCAGTGGCTCAAGCTCTCAGGAAGGGAAGTTCAATCAGGTTTTTACTATTTTTCCTTTTGGTGTTAGTGATCAAAATCATCTTGTCTTCTATACTTCTGAGAAAGACAAAAATAAACTAAAAAGATTGCTAAAAAAAAGTTTTTCTAAGCGTTATAAAATTCCACAAAAATCTATTATAGAGGTTGTTTTAGAGCCTAAAAACAAAAGTCATATTAATCAAAAAAAGTTTAAATTAAGAATATGTACGACAATATAAAAATAGCTTTCGAAAGTTTGATTGACCACTCAGAGTTTCAAATGCTCATGGGCGAGTATCGCCAAAGATTTGGGATTCCTGGATCAGGATTTGATAACTCATCATCTGATAAATATAGGGGCTGGATAAAAGAGAGCTTGCATAAAACAGATTATCTTAAAGATCAGTTTTTATTTATTGCTAAAAGATGCAGGAATCTTATTCCTGACAGAGATCCCATTCCAAATGTTCTACTCGCTTATTATTTTTTATTTGGAAAGATTCCGGATAAATCCTCTGCCCAAAATGAATCTATTTTTTCTATCAATCCTAGCGGAATTCTTGGTAGTTTCGACATAACTTTTACTATTCCATTGATTTTTGATTTAGACGATTTTACTAATGAGATTGAAAAACACAGTGATGAAATTGACCAAATAACTAAAAATGTAGAACTGGTCCTAACAAAATTATCTGACACAAAACCTATAAACGCGACAGGATTTGATCCAAAACACGATCTGCTCGCAACCACTCCAGGCAACGGGGCAGATATTGTAGATAGAGTTCATAGGGATATGGCATATTTGGTTGAATTCGGTCGAATTGTTTTGGAAGAGCATCTTCAGAATATGAAGGATGAAGATTTTGTTATAAATACTTATGAAGATAAAAACAAGCCCATATTTCAGCCGGTCCAACATATGGGAATGTTTCTTTTAAATCGTAATTTATTTTCTATTGCCGAAGAATATTGGAAACAAATAGACGATGAGATACTAGCATTCAACGCCAGAACTGGCAGAAGAGTTAATAGAGGAATCCCTTTAGCTAACACGGGAGTAAATCAGATCGCACAGGGGAAGGTCATTGAAGGTTTGTTTAATATATACAGAGGCTATAACGATGATAAAGAATGTTTACAACACTTACCCAATATATCAATTGATCCAGAAAAGGATATGGCAAAAAGCAGCCTGTTTACTCAATTTGAGGAGAGACAAACTTCGGACGTTTTTGAACTTATCAACTCGAAATATGGGCACGTGTTTGATCCTATTATTTCAAAAGACGATCTATCAGAATTCATACAAAATTTAAATTCGGATAAAAAGCTACTTTTTTATATGACACTTTATCGTTTTTCATTTTCTTTGAATTTAAATAATCAATTATCAACAGTAGTTTCACGAAGTGAAATTGTTAGATCATTAGCAGAATTGGCATTATGGTTTGAGGATGAAATGAAAAGGAAAGATACTAGCTTAATTGGCCAGACTCTTATTCAAATATTAGATCAGAAAGTCGGTCAAATAAATCCGACAAGTGGTCAATATACAAATGCCTCTAATTTAAACGAATTGTCGACGAAGATATCCAATGCTTTGGCATCTTCTTCTAGTCTGGAAATTAAAAACGCACGAATAATGGGATGTCTCAGAAACTTTGCGGGCCACAATCTTGACGTTCAAGATCATGCCTTTTTTCAAACTTGTGATGAAGTTTTTGCACGAATGCTTTCTTTTATAATTTACTCAAGAAGCCAAAGTTGGATTTGAAACCCATGAATAAACTTTTATGCAATGTCTGTAAAGAGGAAAAAGATGTTGTTAAGTCAGGTAAAGAGGGAGCGGCTATTTTTTATCTTCTTTCTTGTGGCCACCGGTTTTTGTCAGTATCATTTTCTGAAAAAATCAACATGAGTGAGTTATTTAGTTTTAGAGGAAGAGGTAAGGCAAATATTAAATACACCAAGGGTGATGCTCAACCCAATGTGAACTATGCTAAAAAATTTATTGAATACGGAGATATTGATTATGAAGCTGCAACTATCTTATTTAATATTCAAGATAGAGATTACGATTTTATGAATCAAGCAGCCTTTTTATCAGCACAATCAACCGAAAAATATCTGAAGGCATTCCTTTTTTGGAACTCAAAAACACATTATCCGAATTTAAAAGGAAGGGAGATCTTGAATGAGTTTAAAAAACTAGGCCACAATTTAGAGAATATTCTCAACGAATGTGTTCAGGGCAATAAAGATTTTTCAAAATTTAAAGATCAAATTAAGAAAATTAACAGTTACTCTCTTCTCAAGTATCCCGATGTTGAGGACGAGATGATTTATTCGGATACAGGATTAACTATTTCTAGTGATCTCTTGAGAGACGTAAAAGAAATCGGGGATTTTGTAAAAGAACTAGTATGACTGCAGACGAGTTCATTGACTATTGGCAAAACAAACTCGATCATGACGGGTCTTTTGCTGTGGGGATAGGAGTAAACTGGGATAGGATCAAAAAAGAAAGTGAAGTAATTCAACTTCACGGAGACGAGGCGTGGCATGAGATTGGTAACTTTTATTCTCCTTTGTGGGGAGGCTTCGATAGAACAAAACTCAAAGAGTGGTTAAGTCCTAAGCGTAACGATTACAGCAAATTTATTGATGAAGAAAAAAGTGCGGGTAAGATTGATCTCTACAATTCTAAAGGCCTCATTTATCCCGAGTTTTGTGCATTTGCTGACGAGTCCGGGGCTAAAGGAATTCTTGGTGATGGCAGCCATAGGTATATCGACTGCAATTATTTGATTATGGAGGGCAGGGATCTAAAAAAAGATATCGAGAAATGTAGGCTTGACGTAATTTGTTTACCAAACATTAAAGAGGTGTTAACCCCCATAGACTTCCAAATTTTGTTTAATTAATACGTCGCACAAGAGGTGATGTAAGAATCTAAACTTAGTAAGCTCTGAAGGGTTTCATTACCGCATTTGGTTTCCCAGATATATCTGCATTTCTAATTTTCAAAAGAAGTTGCTGTAAGAATTTTAGGCCATAAACAGTTTCTATATCAGAATCTGACGATGGGCGAGTTTTATCATCAAATTGATTATAAGAAGGTAACCAGCCTGTAATATTTCTTGGAAAGACTTTGATTGATAACATATCGCCTCCTGGCAAATATTGCCACTCACCCTCGGTAACCCAAGGGTACGAAGCCACAGTAATATGCCCTTTTGGTCCCTCAAAATGTTCATTCACAGTCATAACAATATCTCCCTTTTCTCCTTCGTTTGGTTTATAACCAGCAAGCGGGCTCTTATAGTTGTCCATAGGTGAATACCAGTCTCTAATATTTGCATCGATTTGATTCTCAATTCGGTCATGGTCAATTAGAATCATTCCTGACGGAATCGTTATAGTGGGTGGGGTCCTCCAAGAGGCATAATTAGGCAGATATTTCCAAATTAATGCAGTTGCAATGTTCTCAGTTGTGGCTATGGCTTTTTGGTATATCCCTTCCAAAGTTCCTGAATCATCTTTGTGGGGTATCTCATTGTAGTAAGAAATCGAATGAAGGTGCCTTTTGCGCCCATCAACTCCTATTTTACCCAACTCACCCGCTAACCACTGTTCATGACTATTAATCAGTTCATCGGGAGTTTGACTTCCCTCCAACTGAAAGAAATTCTCAGCTAATCTGAGTTTTTGAAGTGCGTGTCCGCTTTGTGGTGTATCTTTTGCTTCCATTTCAATTTAGATATTTTCCAAGGAAACTTTGGGCAAGATATTCTACATACCGCTCAATTAGTGATGACCCTAATCCTTCATTTCCCCGTCTCAATATCTCAAATGTAAGCTGATCCATTTGGTCCGGATTTTTTTGAGCCCCCTCTTCCAAAACAGAGTTTGCTTTTGCCAAAGCTGATTTAATTCCATTGTAATCAAATTTGCTGCGCTTCAACCATAAAACTAAATGTCGTGCATTCCTTGTTAACAAATCATTTTGCAAAGGTTCTGACTTTAGGAATACTTCGTTAATCCACTTAGAAATATCACCTTTGCTGAAAGACTTTGCTAACGCTATCCTCAATGCAAACCTTGCTTGAAGATTCGCCTCATCAAGATATTTATCCAGAACCCAGATTTTATCAGCATGGTTTGCAATTCCATCAAGCTCCATCTCCACACCCGCACCCTGGATACCGGGATGCTGGAGCGCAGGCCTGAAAGGAGGAGTGCGGTTCTGGTCGTCGCGCCGCTGTTGGGCCGGCAACTGTCCTGCTGGCACCGCATCCCGGCCGTCGAGGTC
>JAKAEH010000042.1 GCA_021825955.1 bacterium
CTTTAATTGCAAAAAGTCAATTATAAATTATGTTTAGCGACAAAGTTTATCAACTATATAAACCTTTTAGAAACCACTTGCATCCTGTGGCTGTGGAAAATGCTTTCTTTGTTATTTGGGCATATATTAACTTCTTTCAATTTGACTCGCCGTTTCCACATAATATTGAGGTACATGAGGAAGTCCACAAAACAAAAAGTTTGCCAAATAGGCCATTGCATGAATGGGAACTGTCGTTGTTAGCTAGGGAGATAGTAATAAACGGCCAACCCTCCTTTTCTTTAGCTAGTAAAAATTTCCAAAATTGGAGATATTTTTCCAATGCTATTAATAAACTAAAAGATTTTGAAAATAATGCGTGGCCTATTTTTGGAGGCATAAGTAATATTCATAAAGAAATTAGAAGAATTAGCCACCGCCAATTTCCTTGGCAAACAAGAATTAATACTTCTTTTATTCTGAGGTATTATAAAATTTACAATAATCTGAAAATAAAAGATATTGTCGAAGCAAAAATAGGCATGAGCGTACAGCAATGGTACACGGTCGGCACTGCTTTGCTGGGCGCTACGTTAAGCAATCCTAAAGTCAATGTCGACCCCAAAATAGCTATTTCAAATATAACAAAAGCAGAATTTGATAAATTTTTAAACTATACTTCAATTAGCCTGGAAGCACTGCAAGATTTAATAAAAAAAGAAATTTATTTTGATGATAGATTTGTCTATAGCTTTAATCCACTAGAATATTATCCTTTTGTAAAAATAGGACAGTATTATTATTGCCCTATTCCCACCTTTTTAGCATGGCGGATTACGTCAGGTATATACTTTGATTTGATAAACGATAAAAACTTTGGTCATCCATTTGGCCTTGCTTATCAAGATTATATAGAAGAATTATCTCAGGTCATTTTAGACAAAAATTTATTTTCTTTATACCCAGAACAAAAATATACAGTAAACGGAAAAAGTGAAGACAGTATAGATTTAATAATCAGCCAAGATAATGCTGCACTATTTGTAGAAGCAAAAGCTAAAAGGTTAACTGCTAAGTCTAAGAGTGAACTTATTTCTGATGCAAATTATGATAAAGATTTAGATACATTAGCAAATGATGTTGTTCAAGCATATGCGACTATAGATGATTACCTAAAAGGTAGATACAATCACTTTCCTACCAAACATGAACTAGAAATTTATCCAATAATAGTCACTTTAGAAGAATGGTATTTGCTTGGAGAAGATGTTAAAACATTAAAAGAAAAAGTGAAAGCTAAGCTAGTCGAAAAAGGTATTCCGGTGGAATATTTGAATATTATGCCTTTCACAGTTTGTTCTACCGCAAATTACGAAATATTAGTCCAAATACTGAATAAACACACAATTAAGGAAATCATGGGTCTATGGTTCAAGCCTGAAAGGGACGGGCATAATTTTGGGCAATTTATAGGCACTCAATACAAGGGAGAATATAAGCACATGGATGATTATTTTCCTGGTGAATTTGAAAAAATATATCCTGAAGGCATTATTCCAGAATCTGCTTGAGGACATTGACTCCCCCGCTATTTTCGTATATAATTCCTTTGCAATTGAGTAAATTGACTGTCTGACACAGCAGGCAGTAATCGGACTCTTACCAAACCTGTGTAAGAGTTTTTTCTTAAACAAGGACATATGGCGACTATGGTATAATGGTTATTACACCGCTCTGTGGAAGCGGGAATTCGGGTTCAATTCCCGATAGTCGCCCCAGTCAAAAAATCCGCCCTAAAGGCGGTTTTTTTGTTTATTGCACTGTCGTAGGTTGTTTGGCTGGAATACGTTCGAATACTCGTTGCCTAATTTCTTCTAGGTTATATTCCCGCTGGTTTTTAAACCTTAATAGAAGTAAGTGGGCATCTTCAAATATATACCCAACTTCTTCATCACGTTCTATGCGGGCTTCCCTTTCATGTGAACGGTCGTCTAATTCTATAGCCAATAAGGGCTTCCTGCTGTCTAAATCGCAAATTAAAAAATCAACAGATTTTTGGTTAATATGTTTCCAAGCGCCTATCCAGCTTTGGCCACGAACCTTGTAATCCAAAAATGCGTCCAAATGTACCTGAGGAAATACAAAATACTGACCTTGCACTATGTCTAATAAAATATTATAAAACTCATTCTCTGACGCTGACATGACAGAGTTTTTAACCGCATATTCATATCTTCGGACACGTTTTTGCCCAATAATGGCTGACACGGTCGCCAAAACTACAAACAACGCTAAAAGCAGCAGTAATATATGTCCACCTTGCGTAGTAAAAAGACTTTTTACGATTTCCCAAAGGTCAACTTTTATCATACTGCGATTAAGTAATTTTAATTATTTTTGTTAAGTATATAAGAGAGAATGGCAGCAGGAACCTCTACTTCATTTAATCCTATGATGTATGGATTTTCTCTCCCTTCTTTATGAATACTTATTCCATCTCGATACAATTCAAAAGATAAAATCTTATCGTATGCAAGACTAAAGTTTTTTCTACTGCCCAAGAAACCAATTCTTAGATTGGTCAGCCAAAAATTGCCCCTATCCTCATCAACCATTATCTCTCGTGTTTGAGGGGCAACCTTTAAAGAACCAACTCTATAGCGCAAGCCTTTGGTTATTTTTATTGAAGCAGTGAAACCTCTGTAATTCATGCGCTCTGTGATTTTCCTTTGTTTTTTTAGAGTAGCGGGACAAAGCCAATGAACTACTTCATCATTTTTAAAAATAACGTTTAAACCACTATGTTTAGGGGTGGGCAAAATACCTTTGTCTATCAAAGCGAGTGAATAAAATTTATTGAAGTTAGCCTGATTAAATTTAAAGTCATTTTGAGTCTGTCCAAAGTAACTCATCAAAGCCTCTAACTCTTGTTTTTCTTCGTCGGTAATTCTCTCATCGCTTGAAATATTTTTAAACATCAAAGAGGAAGCTTTTTTTTGAGCCTCTATCAAATCCTCTTTAACCAATCCATACTTTTGGGACAGCTCCTCTAACTGTTTTTTCTCTGTTTCATCCAGTTTGCCGTCAGCAAGGAATTTTGAGAGAGTTGTTTCATATTCATCTTTTCCCTGCCTCTTTGCCAAATAATTTTTTACAAAGCTAAACATATTTTAAATTAAGTTAATTAGCTCGAAGTAATTCCAACAGTAATTATTACCACAACCACAATTACAAGAATAGAAACAATTAATTTTAAAGCGCTGATCTTATTATGTATCACCTTATAACCTTTTTCCTGGTCCCAACTCGTAGCCCCTTCTTTAGTTAATTTGTTGTAAGCCGCTACTTCTGTAAATAATGTAATTATGGGTATACCTAAACCAATTCCTCTAACATATACATTTCCACTCCTATTAAATGCCTTAGAAAAATCAAGTTTTTGCCCCTCGGAATCTCTTACAACAGTATTAAACATCCACTTCCCTGGAGTCGTTCCCCACGTCGAAATTAAAAGGGCTTCAATAGGTATCCATGCCGCCAAAACAATAACCGCAAGCAACATATCGTTAGCGTCTTCAGGAATTAGCCCAAAAGCTCCTATGAGGGCTGAAAACAAAAACACATCCAATAAACGAGCAAAATGCCTCATCCAAGGGTGAACTTTAACTGATGTATTTTGTTGTTCATTTGGCCTTGTGGGAGATAAGTCCACTTGGACAGGAGGCTTGGGAGCCGGTTTTTCCTCGGGCATCAACTCATGCTCAGCACCCCTATCAAAGAGCCTTCTCTTCCCTGTTGATTGAGCATTTTGTGAAGGCCGCAGTGGTCTAATCTCATCTGCAACCCGAGTAGAATCTTCATCACCAATAAAACCTAAATCTAGGTCCAAATGGTTCTTATTTCCTTTTTCTGCATTCATAATTTTGTGATTTAATACAGATTACCATCTTTCCAGATTGGCAAACTGCAAATAATAATCTATACCCTCCGCTGTAATAGAAGGTGTAAAGTTTTTTATCACTTCCGTAAGAAGTTCCTGGTCTATTGTTTTATCCTTAGTAATAGCTATTCTTGCGGCATTGTCTGTTATTAACTCTATATCGGAACTAACAAAATTTCTCTCAGTTAATTGAGCAAGTTTCTCATAATCAATCCCTTTAGCACACGGCCTTCCCATAAGATATAGCTTGAATAGCTCTTTCCTTGCTTCATAGTCTGGGGGTGAGATATAAATTCTCTTATCCATACGACCGGAGCGCAAAATAGCGGAATCGATGCGGTCAGGAAAATTAGTTGCGCCAATTACTAAAACTTTATTTTCTGCGGCATTATCAAGCTGTGTTAAAAACTCATTCACCTCTTCTTCCTTGTATGCAGTACTTATAGACAAATTATCTCTTTTAGGAACTAAACCAGAAATTTCATCAATGAATACGATTGAGGGAGCTTTCAGTCTTGCCATCTCAAAAACCTTCGCAATTTTATTGCTGGTCTCATGGATATAAGGGCTCCCAACATCAGAATGCTTTAATTCAACGAAGTTATATTTCAACTCTTCAGCCAATTTCCTAACTATAAACGTCTTTCCTACTCCTGGAGGACCATATAATAAAATCCCATTTGGCAAATTTAATTTATACTTTTTATATTTTTCTGGGTTAAGAAGTGGTTCGATAATATCCCTAATAAATAATGCTTTCAATTCATGCATACCCGCCACTTCGTCAAATCCCTTTCTGACAGTTAAATCCTCAATAATCTTGGTGATTCTATCTTGTGAGTGTTCTGGAATTATGATCCCCAGATATCCTTCAGTATCTACTCTAATACTAATAATATTATATTTTCCTCTATTTACGACTTCTTCTGGTTTGAGGTTAGTAAATAAATATAAAAAAGTGTCATCTGAAAGCAAATAAATTTCAGTAAAGAAAATTTTATCTATTCTCTTTTTTACAGATAACTCAGAGTTTATTTTATAACCGTTATATAAAATTGGCTTGGTAATAGAAGTCATTATATTGGGGTACAATTATTTCTTAGAAAATTATTATATTTATCGACTTTTAAATTATAAGAGTCTACCTCAGCATTATGGTTATTTAAATTTCTTTTATAAGTTGCTACTTTTGCATTATAGTCATCTATTTTATCATTGTACTCATTTATCAGATATTGCGATGAGTACTCATTAACATACATAGAATCTATCTCAGATTTAAGGTTTTCTATCTGAGCATAGCTGCTATCGAGATAATTTTTGTCGATAATTATTTTATTTTTTTCAGAATCAGATGGACGTAAAGACTGTGCGGTACTGTGATTAGTCAGGCTACAAGAGAAGGTTTTTCCATTCTCATCGGTAAATATAGAATTCTCATCATATTGCTTAGTATCCGGAGAGTTTGAGACAGGGATATTCGAATAGCTGCTTCCATTAGAGTAGCTAGAGGTATTCGATTTTATACTAGTATCAGGCGTACTGCCGATAATTATAGACGTGACAAGAATTGCTACCCCCACAACAACACCAATAATTACATTACGCTTTTCTACTCTCGTTTTTTTTGAAAACCACGCTGTTAATCTGGACAACCAGTCGCTTGATGACGTAGATGAGTGCTGGTGAGAAGTATAAACATGTGTTTGGGTATCGGAGGAAAAAATCTTCCTCCGGCTCGGGAACACCTCTTTATGATAATGAGGCTTAGCTTTCGGAGTTTCAGTCTTCTTTCCGTCAGAATCCAAAAAATCTAAATCAAAATTTAAATGCTGTTTTGACATATTAATCCATATTGGAATATACTGCTCCAATTACGAAAGCAATCAAGCCTATGCCATAAAACCAAATCGTAATCCAACCAATTGTATAAAATACTTTTGCAACCTCATTGTTATGCTGAACCCTTCTAAACAATGGCATTAAACCGGCCCACAAATATGAATCTATAAGTCCTTTTAAAGTACTTCTTTCAATATCATTTTCTCCAATATTTTCATCAATGCCTTTGAGTAGATTCGCTCGATATACATCTATATTAGCTAGATCCTTCTTTTTAGCGACAGCAACCATTTCATTTATTTGTTTTAAAATATTCTTTACACCTTCTAGATTTAAACGGTCAAACAACTCTAGGTTTTGGTATACTAAATCTCCGGCGTCAGCAAAACTATTCTGCGCTTCTGTATATCGCTTTTTATCTAATAAGGTATGCCCTGCTTTATTCTTTTCAAAAGCATATAGCGTAATGACTATCTTTTTTTGACTCTTTAAGACTTGCTCCAAATCCTTATTTTCAGAGGTTAAATTATCCTCTATCATGTCTAAAGCCTCTTGGTACTTTTGCTGTTGGACAAGCTCAGTAAGCGGCTCCAGGATTTTATTATACTTTTGATTGTTTTTGAGGATATTTATGTCTTCTTGAACTTTGTGTTGTGTGCCTACAGAGCCAGAAATTTTATGAGCAATATTTAAGAGGGCTAGGGTTTTTTCTCCCTTTTCTAAATTATTGTTATATAAATCTAAAACGACACTTCTTATAGAATTTGCAACTCTATCTCTCAATGTCTTTGTCTCACTATCTTCAAAAATTCCTAAATCTATTAATTTATTAAATTCTTCCTGAATTGATTGAACAGTTTCTTTCAAAATTGACAGAGCTTGGTCTACTGTTAATTTATTTTCAATAATATTTATTTTATCCAATTTAGCAACTTCGGCTTGGATATTATTATAAATCGGATTAACAATATCAGATTTAGCCCTCTCCCCCTTAACTCCAAACATATCCGAAAACTCAGAAAAAAAACTCGGTTCTTTATGAATTTGGCTAATTTCCGTATAAATGTCTGCTAAATAAGGAGTAACGTGGTTTCTAAATTCAGTAATTGTTTCAGAATTGGTATTTAAATCATCCTGTTCTTTGAAAGTTTGCAAAAAAACTGTCCAAAATCTATCAGACTCTATAAGCTCTTTCCATAATTCCAAAGAACTTTTCAAATAATTTGATTGCCTAATACTATGATTAGTAAGTAATAGACAATATAATATTGCTAAGTTCTTTTTATAGAAATAAGCTCTGCTCCCCGTTTTGGCAGATGCTGCCTTCCAAATACTAATAGCGGCACCATAATCTTTA
>JAKAEH010000043.1 GCA_021825955.1 bacterium
ATAAATATTATTGATACACCCGGCCACGCAGATTTCTCGGGGGAAGTAGAAAGAACTTTGAATATGGCGGACGGTGCGCTTTTAATTATTGACGCGCAGGAGGGGCCTATGCCGCAAACAAAATTTGTACTGAATAAAGCTATTGCTTTGGGCCTTAAACTGATAGTGGTAATTAATAAAATCGATAAGCAGCTTGCAGATATTAATAAAACTCTTGAGGCAACAAATGATTTGTTTTTAGAATTGGCAACCCACCACGAACAGCTGGACTTTCCGGTATTCTATGCAATAGGAAGAGAAGGGAAGGCAAGCAAAAACCTTGATGATGTAGAAAAAAGCACTACCCTGGAGCCTATTCTTGAAGAAATAATAAGCTTTATTCCGCCTCCGGCTACAGATGAAGGTTTATTTCAAATGCCGGTTAGCGCTTTGGATTATGATACTCATAAAGGAAAACATGCAATCGGAAAAATTAAAAGGGGTTCTATAAAAAAAGGGCAAAGCCTTATACTGATAAACGAAAACGGACAAAAAATTCCGGGTAAAGCGGAAACAATCAGAGTAAGCCATGGCCTTAAGAAAATAGAAGTAGAAGAGGCTTTTGACGGAGATATAATTGATATAACAGGTTTTCCAAATGTTGCAATCGGAGATACTATTGCAGATTCCCAACTCCCCGAAGCTCTTCCCAGAATTCAGGTAGAAGAACCCACTATTAAAATAGCAATTTCAGCCAACACATCTCCCTTTGCAGGAAGAGAAGGAAAGTTTACTAACTCAAGACAAATTCTCGAAAGACTAACTAAGGAACTTGAAACAAACATAAGCTTAAGGCTTGAAAAAATAGGGGAAAAAATGATAGTTTCCGGAAGAGGAGAGCTTCATCTTTCAATTCTTATAGAAACAATAAGACGGGAAGGATATGAATTTCAGGTAGAAAAACCGCAGGTAATAACAAAACAAGTAGACGGAGTTACTATGGAACCTGTGGAAACTGCAATGATTGATATCCCGGATGAATTTGTTGGAGTTATAACTTCAGAAATGGGAATGAGAAAGGGAGAAATGATGGACATGCATTCGGAAGGAAACGGAAATACAAGACTTGTTTACAAAATTCCTTCAAAAAATCTTTTTGGAGTTAGAAACGATTTGCTTACAAAAACTAAAGGAACCGCTATAGTTAACATTGAATTTTTTGACTATGAACCTATAAGCCCTGCTATCTCTCAACTTAGAAATGGAGTATTAATTGCTTCGGAAGGTGGATCTGCATTAAAGTATGGCCTGAATAATGCACAAGGAAGAGGAATTACTTTTATTGAACCGGGAACTCAAGTATATGAGGGTATGATTGTCGGAGAAAATTCAAGACAAGACGATATAGAAATTAATGTAACAAAAGAAAAAAAGCAAACCAATATGAGAGCATCAACCTCAGATGTAACCCTGGGTGCATTAACTCCCGCAACAATTATGAGTCTTGAGGAGTGTATAGATTTTCTGGAGGAAGACGAGCTTTTGGAAGTTACACCAAAAAGCCTAAGACTTAGAAAAAAGTATCTGAATCATCTGGAAAGAGTAAGAAACTCAAGAGGATAATTATTTTTTTGAGAGAAAGTCGTCTGCTATGGCGTCAGCCATAAAATCTATCCCATTTAATGTTCCGAATTCATCTTTTATTCTTTGATTAACTCCCTGCATACCAACAGAAAAGTTTTTAATAACTTCTCTTAGTCTAGTCTGAGTCATATCGGCATCTGTAAGAACTTTACCCATCTTCAAAGCCTCTACTGTTTTATTATTAAAGTAAATTTCAGGACCGTCTCCGGTTTCATATGGAGCAACGAACCAGGGAAGCGCTAAATTTTGAACTTGCCAGCCTGTACCCCAGCCGGCTCTTCCTAAAACTGCAAGAATATTTTCATCTGTTAACACATCGGGAGAAACGGTAGAAGCGCCCTCAGTTTCTTTATTGGTATATACTTTTAGTCCTGCTTCCGATGCTGATTCAATCAGCTTATGTGTTGTCTCGGCAATACTTCCTGTTCCGCTATACATGATATAGATACCCGGTTCGCTTACTTTTCCTTCTGTCCTTTCGTATTCTCTTTTCATTGCCGGAGTATATACTCTGCTTCTTCCGTCAACTTCTGTTGGTTGTTGGGAAAGGTCTTCTGAATACCGATATGAAAGAGGGTTAATTTTTGGAATAAAAACCTGTGAATATCCGCTCTCTACCTTTAACATTTTCTCTATAAGAGCTGCCATATCTGCGTCATCGAAGCCTAAGTCCGCTTTTTGAGTTTCTCTTAATAACTCTGAGATAAGCAGCGGAAAAGCAAAATATCTCTGTGGCGCTTCTACAACCACCCTGGAAGCGGTGTCTATAGCCGCAACCACATTTCTTGGACTGAAAGTTTGTAGTTCGTTAGATCCTAAATTTCTCGCGGTAAAATCTTGTGCATCTATAGAAAATCTTTGTTTAAGCATTCTTTGTACATCATCGTAATGAGTAATAATTTGTGTTAAATGCTGAGAGAAATCACCGTTTTGAAAAGTTACGTCTCTTAGAATATCTCCAAACTCTTCGTCATAATGAATTAATCCTGTTGCATTCGGATTTTCTTCCATTAATATCCGTTTTTGTCTGTCTCCATATAAAAGTGGAACTACTATTTTTGCCCTTCCTAAGCCTTGTTGTGTCAGTCTGTCGCTTACTCCTTTTGCTATTGCTGTTCCTAAAATGTAAGGCTCGTTTCCATGTGCGGGATTAACTAATATTACCGGAGCGTCTTCTCTTTGAGCTTGTGTATAATCCTTTAGAATCTCAATTGTCTGTCTGGATTGCGGTTCAGTTTCTTCCTGTACAATTTCAGATTCCATCCTGTAATTATAACAAATGTTCCATAAAGTGCTAAAATAAAGCCATGAATCTCGCTTATCGATTAAGACCTCAAAATTTTCAGGAGTTCGTGGGACAGGAAGACCTGGCAGGAGAAAATGCAATCCTTAGAAGAATAATTAAATCCGACGCTCCTTTTTCTTTAATTTTTTGGGGACCTCCCGGAAGCGGAAAAACCACACTTGCAAATATTATCGCAAACGAATTAAGCGCAGAGTTTTATGCGATTTCTGCAGTTGAGGCAGGAAAAGCCGATTTAACCAAAATTATAGATGTTGCAAAAGAAAACTTGAAGAAAAATGTAAAGACAATCCTTTTTATCGATGAAATCCACAGATGGAATAAAGCTCAGCAGGATGCTTTGCTTCCGTATGTAGAAAACGGAACAATAAATCTTATAGGAGCAACAACAGAAAATCCTTCTTTCGAGGTTATATCGGCCCTTTTATCAAGAAGTAAAGTTCTTGTTCTTAAATCTTTAGATTACAAACAACTGGAAACTATATTGGACAGAGCCTTAAAAGACAAGAAAAAAGGTTTGGGAGCATTAAAGAAAAAGATTGACAAAGAAGCTAAAGAACTATTAATAAGACTTTCGGGAGGAGATGCAAGAATAATGTTAAACGCTTTGGAGATATCAGCTTCTTCCTATAAAACAAATAAAATCACAACTCAAATCATCAAAGAAGTATTTCAGACAAAATCCGCAGGTCTTTACGATAAAAAGGCAGAGGAACACTATAATATAATCTCCGCTTTTATAAAATCTATGCGGGGAAGCGACACGGACGCTGCGCTTTACTATATGGCAAGAATGCTCGAAAACGGAGAAGACCCCAAGTTTATTGCAAGAAGAATGATAATCTTTGCAGCGGAGGATATAGGTATGGCAGATAGGGGAGCACTAATTCAAGCAGACGAAGCTTTTGAAGCAGTAAATAAAATAGGAATGCCGGAGGCTCAACTAGTTCTTGCTTATGTTGTCATTTATCTATCTAAAGCGCCAAAATCTCGGGCGGTTGCGAACGCACTTGGGAAAGCAAAACAGGCTGTTTATGAATACCCAAATGAACCAGTTCCATTACATTTAAGAAACGCACCTACTAAATTAATGAAAGATTTGGGATACGCAAAAGATTATAAATGGAGTGAAAAGTATGTCGGCCCAAAGACAAGTCTTCCTTTTCTTCCTAAAAAGCTTGCCGGCCGCAAATTCTACGAAGGAAAATAATATTAGCCCTCAGGCTCTAAAAGAGCCCAATTGTGAGAAACATAAGGTTCACTGCACAGATTTCTGTTAAAGCAGCATGGTCTTCTCATCCCTTTATTGAGTTTATCTAGCATAACCCGAAGATGTTTTTCGCGGGTTTCATCTGTTTTTACCGCCCTAACCCAGCGTACCCAATCCCAGCGCGCGCTTGGAGTAATATCTTTCCATAAGTTTTCTGCCTCTTTGGAAGTTGAAAGAGCTTTTTTCATATCTTCGGGAACTTCCGGTTCTATCCACTCTTTTGTAGGTTCAAGCGAAACTTGTACAGTATCGCCTACCGAAGCCTTAGCATTTTCTAGTAATTTTTCGTCGGGTTTAAACCAATGGCTGGGTGTTTTACCGGGTGCATATTTTCCATCAGGTTCGAGGAGAGTTTTGAAAGGGACTCCGTTAAGGGTGCCCGAAACCATAGTCATGGAACGAGTGGGAAGTTTTGCGCTAGCCTCGTTCGGCAATTTAAGTATTGTCCAGTCTTTGATTTTAAATAGCTTAGTTTCGAAGCGGATTGTAGACATATTTCTTTACTCCTTGATGAGAACATTATACCAAATCATGTTTTTGTCCGAAAACAATATTTCTTAACGGTTAATCTATTAAATGCTGAAGATCAGCATATTTAATCAGTTTATATTTATTGTTCTCTTTTTGAATTATAGTAATAGAACACTCTAATATATCAAGATAAGGGCCCTTGCTGTGTCCGCCTATTTTATAAGTAAATTTATGGTTCGGAAACAGGTTTCGCAATAAATCTCCAATTGCGCCGCCATGAGTAACGATGGCAATGTTTCCGTCTTTAAATTTATTTTCCATTTCTCCAAGAACTTTTCTCATTGTTTTTCCTTTATTTACAGAAGAATCTCCAACATTTGGAACAAAAGTCCTGTCAATGTCGGTTTTACCCCACTCAATCATAAATTCGTCAAAAGTTTTGTCGTGTTCCCATTCCATCCTTTCCTGAAGTCTTTCATCTGTAATTATGGGTAATTTGTGAGGCTTTGCTATTATTTCCGCCGTTTGTTGAGTTCTTAATTTGTGACTTGCGAATATTGCTTTAAAATTAACGGTTTTTAAATGTTTAGCAGTTAATCTTGCCAGATATTTGCCTTTTTCTGTAAGAGGAGGATTAAAGGGAATGTTCTCTTTAATGCCATGTCTTATTAAATAGTAAGTAATCATTATAGTTTGTGGGTACTTGACGGAACGATATCCGAACCCCTATATATTATAATTAAGTCTATAAAAAAAATAAAGCTAAACAAGAAAAAAGAAATTGAGAAAGTCGCCTTGAATGTATATCAATTTTATGCAAATAATCCTGAGGAAACGGAAAAGATGAAGCAAATGTTTAAAGCCCTAAAAGATTTGAAACTTTAGTTCTTTTTTACGGTCAATATTTTCTTGTGTAATCCTGCATATTTCTCTGTTAATAAGTCATCTACAATCCAATTTGATGTTAATATTATTAGTTTTTTAAAATCTTCAATTGATAAGTCTTCTAATTTCTTAATATAGTGGGTTTCATCATTACCTTTTTCTTTTGCTAATCCCGCAGTCGTTAAAATTCTGTCATTCTCAACATAATTTGCAATTACATAACCTAACATATGACCCTCTAATTCTTCTTTTAAATCTGGCTTAATCAGCTTGAGATAATCTTTAATCAGAAACTCTAAAGCTTTTCTATATCCCGCACCACAAATATCAATAAGGCCAATTTCCTCCGCAATTGAAGACTGTGTAAATATCTTAACAAAATGAGGAGAAATTTTCTTAATTTCTTCTTCAAAGCTCACTTCTTCAAAATAAGCAGGAACGTAAGTGTTGCGGAGATATACATAATCATCGCCAAAGGAACTTCGAAAATAAGGCCCTGAAGTATAAAAACCAATAAAGATACCTTGGCAATCATTTAAAGGACATCTATAAATCGATTCAACATAATATCCTTCATCATATTTTTTTTGTTTTCCGAATGAGTCAATATATTTTGCATCTATCCCATTATCACAAATAGGACACTTATCGGGAATCTTATCGATGGTTACCGTATATGAAGTATTGTCTTTATCCTTAAATTCTAATTGTTTTGAGTCTATTCTTCGCGCCATAATAAGTTCGAACTTCGTACCGTCTTAGGTTCTTGGGGTGGAAGACGGGGTTCGAACCCGCGACCCCCTGGACCACAACCAGGTGCTCTACCGCTGAGCTACATCCACCATCTCGTTATACTCGATGTAAACTATTCAATCTTTGAATTAAATTTAATTTTTTAATTCTACCAAATCCTTTAATCTCTTTTTCTCTTATAGCCGCTTGAAACCTATTCTCGAACTTTTCCCAATATACAAGTTTAACTGGCAATCTTCCTTTAGTAAATGAGGTTTTATAAAAACCTTCATTATGCTCTCTTATTCTTTTCTTAAGACTCCAACAAATTCCAGTATAAAAGCTTTTATCCTTACACTCAGCTATATAAACAAACCAGCTCATTGAATAGCTTGCACTGAACACTTTAGTGTGAAGTGTGACCCTGGAGGGAGTCGAACCCCCAACCTGGTGCTTAGAACGCACTCGCTCTATCCATTGAGCTACAGGGCCTAAATGGGACAAAACCTATCGGTTTTTTCCCAACGATTTTCCCTAAGTTGATTCGCAAAATCGGTACTCCTGAATCATCGATTTTGCGTTTTCAATAATTTACCGACAACCACTTGAGAAAACCTGTTCTTATTTTACCAAAAATCGTGATTAAACAAAAGTTTTCTGATTATTGTATAATCTAAAAGAATTTATCCATGAAAAAAATCTTCGTGCATCAGCTAGTTCCAATACTGCTGACCTTCATCACCTTCTTGGTGCTTTC